>JBNMIW010000355.1:0-2220 GCA_050873485.1 Lachnospiraceae bacterium
AACGACTCTATATGGGAATCAGCATTTTAGAAAATTATGCGCATACTCAAATGGAGACTTCTTCTGCACAGCAATTCGATATGGCTGCTATGCGAACCCTCAGCATTCAGGTTGTAAAAAGTCTGTTATCCGACATCTGATCCAGCCAATGGACATACAGTTTTTATTGAAGGACGATCCCTGCATTGTGACCGCAGACGAAATTGCTGATCCACACGATCTTGCAATCCGATGTTATGTAAACAACAAGCTTCGTCAGGACAGCAATACCAAATATATGATCACCTCCGTAGAGGAAGCAATTGCCGAGTTATCACAGGGAATGACCTTAAAAGCCGGGACTGTTATTGCATCCGGTACACCGGGCGGCGTTGGTATGGGTATGAAACCTCCTGTATTTTTGCAATCCGGTGATGTTGTACGGTGTGAGATTGAACAGATTGGAACCTTATGTAACACCGTAGATTAACCTTTATTGATACAATTTAGGTATTGCGCCATCATTCACATCTTGTTATACTTTTATAGGATATTTTACAAAAATGTGCAACCATCATTTTATGAAATATATGATATGGTTTGCAGTTATATAATTATGAAAAGATAAGGAGATTACGTGATGGGTGGATTTTTTGGAGTTGTTTCAAAAGAAGATTGCATGTTTGATCTGTTTTTTGGAACAGATTATCATTCGCATTTGGGAACAAGGAGGGGTGGACTTGCCGTATATGGTGAAAATGGTTTCGATCGTTCCATTCACAATATTGAAAACGCCCCATTCCGTACCAAATTCGACAAAGATGTACAGCAGATGAAAGGTTATATGGGAATCGGTTGTATCTCAGATTATGAACCACAGCCTTTGATCGTTCGTTCACATCATGGAACATATGCAATCACTACGGTTAGCAAGATCAATAACACCGAAGAGATTGTGAACTCTATTTTTTCCAATGGCAATTCTCATTTTCTGGAAATGAGCGGTGGAGATATCAATCCAACCGAATTAGTTGCCGCAATCATCAACCAGAAAGAAAATATTATCGATGGTATTCATTATGCCTTAGAGTTGATCGACGGCTCTCTTACCATGATGGTTATGACTCCAAAAGGAATCTACGCTGCGCGAGATAAATATGGACGTACTCCTCTTGTCATCGGCAAGAAAGACGACGCCTACTGTCTGACATTTGAAGACTTTGCATACCGCAATCTCGGTTATCAGGACTTCAAAGAATTAGGACCGGGCGAGATTGATATTGTCACACAGGACGGTGTGAAGACTTTAATTGCTCCCGGAGATAAAATGAAGATCTGTACATTCCTCTGGGTATACTATGGCTATCCATCCAGCTCATACGAAGGAATCAGCGTAGAGCAGATGCGTTATAATTGTGGTGCTGCACTTGCAAAACGTGACAATGTCAAACCGGATATCGTTGCGGGTGTTCCGGATTCCGGAACCGCACATGCTGTTGGTTATTCCAATGCATCCGGTATTCCATTTTCAAGACCATTTATCAAATACACACCAACCTGGCCGCGTTCCTTCATGCCAACGATCCAGAGTAAACGTAACCTGATCGCAAAGATGAAGCTGATCGCCGTACACGATCTCATCAAAGATAAGAGCCTTCTCTTAATTGATGACTCTATCGTGCGTGGTACCCAGTTACGCGAGACAACCGAATTCTTATATCAGAGCGGTGCAAAGGAAGTTCATATTCGTCCGGCCTGTCCACCTCTTGTATATGGTTGTAAATATTTGAACTTCTCCCGCTCCTCTTCCGAGATGGATCTGATCACCCGTCGTGTCATTGCTCGCTTAGAAGGCACCGAAGAAGTCTCCGAGGAAGTATTACAGCAGTACACCGATCCGGAATCTCCAAAGTACGATCAGATGGTCGAAGAGATCCGCAAAGAATTAAACTTTACGACACTTCGTTACAACCGTCTTGACGATATGTTAGATTCCGTTGGAATTCCTGCTGACCGGTTGTGTACTTACTGCTGGAACGGACAAGAGTAAACATCTTCCCTTGCACAGCGTGAATAACGGACGTGCGAAATAATCAAGATGTGGCATCAGTTGTATAGGTGCAACAATATCACCGCAGGCACATTCGCATTATGGCTCGTACGCAACAGACACTAAGGCTTGCAATATCTAATAAGACTCACAATAAAATATCCCTTATCATTTGATTATATTGGCAACAT
>JBNMIW010000356.1:0-2214 GCA_050873485.1 Lachnospiraceae bacterium
CATATTGGCGGATGTCTCAGGAAGATATCGGACAATCAGTACAAAGAAAGGGTGCCGTTTACAGTCGGTGCCCTTTAGTTTACATAAAAATGCTACAATTTGTAGCATTTTGTTTTTTCTCTTGAAATATCCGGAAGGAATCTATATTATTTTATTAGAAGGCTGTCAAACGGCTTTCGGAAAATAGGGTATGGAAGGAGGAGCTTCATGGGAGAACAACAACTTAATAACGAGGATGGAGAGCAGCAGCCGATCGTGTATGCGGAGCTGATGAATCCGGCGATGGTAGAGGAACAGCCTTTCTATCACAAAGGGATGACGATCAGCGAGTATCAGAAGGAACTTGCGTATCTCAATCAGAATCAGGCGTCTTTCTTAGACGGTTCTTATGTCCCACTCTGGAAACAGGCGTGGTTTCATTAGTAAAAGGAGCTTTGGCCAGCACCTAAGTACAAAATAAGTTATTTTTTCATTCACAACCCCTATATTTTGTGGAAAATTTCATAAAAAGTATTTGAATTTACATATCAGTATGTTACAATGAACTATAATTACGGACAAGTATAACTAGTTATGGCATAAATAACGATATATATAGAAGAATGTATGGTTACAGAGAGGTGGAACTATGAACTTGAAAGACAAGCTGGTAAGTAAATTATTGGAGATTGGAAAGAAACACCGGATATTAGTTTATCCGATGCTTGCTTTGGTTGCCATTGTGACGGCAATATCCCATGCAATATGCTGGGGACGGGGAAACGGCAAGAAGATGGTCGCTTCCATCATGGTTGTTGCACTGCTTATTACGCAGTCGCTCTTCCTGACATCATCCGCTGTGAATAATGGTGATGATGCGAACGCGGCACTGACGAATACCGCGACGGATGCAACGTATGATTCCAATGTGGATTCAGACGGAAATGAAATCAATACATACTCTTCTGATGATCGACTAGAGGAAGGAATTCTGCCAGTGGCAGGCAATGATGCTGAGAATACAGATTCAGAAAATACGATTCAGGTCACATTCCATCCGGTTGTAACGAAGGAAGGAACAACACCGATTCGGGATGTGACAAGTAATTATCCCGAGACAGACGGAACAGCAACTCTACCTGGAAGCGCAGATGTGTTGAAATTATTCAATCTGAGCAGTACATATTTTAAGGCAAGCAGCTTGTATCAGGATGCGGAATGTGTAACACCAATTACCGAGATTAAACCCGAAGAAGGACAGACACAATATACTGTTTACGTGAAGTTAACTCGTATTGCATATCATATTATATTTGGCGATGATCTCGGAGATGACTCAAATCCTATAGCGGATACTACGGTTCTTGTGCCAAATCCGGTGGAGGGAGAACTTTGCCCGCAGATTCCATATACAATACCAACCGCAGCACAGAACCATTATTATAAGTGGGGATATACATGCAGCACGATTGGAGGGCAGCAGCCTGGAAGTGCATATACACTTTCCATATTGAATTACACAATAACAGATCTCTCACTTCCGGTTCAGTGGGAGCCGATGCAGAATCTGAAAATCACATATAAATATTTTGATGATACAGATGCATCGCTTGTGAGCAAACTGCAGCCTGTAAATTCAGGAAGCAGTTCAGAAGATGCAACGGTTGCGTATAATGGGACGTTGACACTCCCATCCTTGAGCAGTAATCTGATCAAGAACACAGGATATTATTTTGCAGGATGGAAGATCGAGAATGCTGGAGATACATATGCAGCAGGAACAGAGCTTCCGGTGACACTTGGCAGCGAGGGAGTTCCTGCACTTGTGAAGAAAAAAACGGATGACGGTCTGGCAACGGATCCAAACGTGGAAGGGTTAACTCTAGTTGGTCAGTGGGTATACAAGAATGTAGACATCTATGTAAATGGAGAAAAAGCTTCTGACGAAAATAATACGGTTACAATCGAGGGAACATACGGCGTTCCGTTTGATAAGACAATCACGGCGAAGTATAATTATGATGAATCTATAAGCTCTGAGATAGTCTTGAGTAAGATGAATGAGATAGGAACGAGTCTGGCAGGATATGGATTAAGTATTTCGGCGCAGAAGGATTCCTTCAAGATCAGTGGAACTCCAAATAATGTTGTAAACGAAACCTATCAATTTACGATTGAGGATAAAAATAATCCAGATGCAAATCTAACGTATACTCTGCATATTATAATCAATCC
>JBNMIW010000357.1:0-2211 GCA_050873485.1 Lachnospiraceae bacterium
ATACCATACTCACCCGGTTCAATATCTCCACCGATCTCTACAATACCAAGTCCGTCTGTATCTACATAACCCTTCTTGTTCAGTTCGCCATTTAATAATTTTCTTCCGTTAAATTCTGTCGACTCCGAAATACGGTCTAACTCTTCCTGCAACTGCCGGATCTCATCCTGCATAGCATCTCTATCCACTTCCTCATAAACCTCATTGGCTCCGCGAACCGCAAGTTCACGAATACGTGCCAAAATGGAATGCACTTCATCCAATGCACCCTCTGCGGTCTGTATCAAAGAAATTCCATCATTTGAGTTATCCACCGCCTTGGACAATCCACGAATCTGTGCTTCCATTCTCTGTGAGATTGCCTTCGCCGCCGGATCGTCCGATGACTTGTTCACCTTATATCCGGATGAAAGTCTCTGCATTGATTTTGTCAGATTATTATTAATCGCATTCAGATTATTATTTGCTGTATACGCCAGTGCGTTATGATTCAATCGCATATAATCACCTCATTCTCTGTCATTCAGCGGTTCAAACATCCATTTTCGCACCGACTGTATCTTGTATGATGATATCCTTATCCTCTAATTTACTTATCGGTTGCAACCCCGGTGAACTTAATAGCCGTCATTAACTGCTTTGCAACTTTATACAAACGGCTGGTTGTAACCTCTCCATTCTCCGATAATCCATACTGTGCCGGTTTGCTTCCATCAAACCGCAGATCACGGACCTCCATTCCGATCTTGGCAAACACAGAACGAAATGTAAGTTCATTTGACTCTAATATATGTTGACCTTCTTCTTTTTCTAATGTAACATACCCTTCTATCTGATCATTTTCAACATGAATAAATGATTCCAATTGTCCATATCTTGGTGTATCCATTGTTGCCGTTATTTCACCTGCATGTTCTCCATCCTGTAAAAGTGAAATCTTCATAACACTCACTTCACCATCTACTACGAGTGGTACCTGAAATACATCCTGCTCTACCGCTCTCATCGCAATCGGCATTCCGGCATTTAATAATTTTAACGACTGGATATCCATCGCCGTGATCGTACCATTTTGCTCTTTCGCATGGATCTCCTCTGATAAGCTTGCCCGGATATTTTCAAGCCCATAAAGAACATCTTGTTTTCCTTCCATATGTTCAAGAATGGCAGCCTCTACATTTGTCACCTTGTCTTCCGATTCTTTTGATAATCCCCGTTTCATATCACGGATCATTCCATAAACACCGTCTTTGCCATACATCACCTGATGTGCTGCCAATATATTCGTAACGGTAGATGGCATTTCATTTGCTTCTAACATCATAGAAACTTCTTCCTCACAATCCAATGCCTGCTGCAAGGTTCTCGCAAGTTCTTCCGAAACCTGTGCATCTGCCTCCACCGTATCCCCGGTTCTAACCAATGCATTCAGTTCCTCAAAACTCATATTTCGATAATCCACCTGTTCCAGATTCTTAAGAACCTGGGGCTTTATGTGTCGCAAAATACTGCCTGACAACGATTGATTATATGCGGTTTCCACCTGCTCTAAGATACCCTTTGTATCCATATTCACATTTTCACGTTCGCCAAACGAATCGTCTACCACAACGTTCAGACCTTGCACTTTTCGGCTCTTGTCCGCCGCAAATAAATTTTGCAGTGTCACTTCCTGTCCGTTCCGTACAACAGCACCGATGTCTTTTCCATGCGATTTTTCAACCTTATCAAGCAGTCGATAGATTCCGATAAAACTTTTCCGTTCTTCCTGCGTAATACCATTGGTCTTATCTAACTGGTATAAGAATTCAGAGAAACGCTGCTCATCCGTAATCCCCCTGATCTCTTTCTGCTGCATGATCTCTTCATTCAGTCCGTCTATCGTCATATTCACCGGGTTCTTATTCTCACGGATCAGATTCAATACAATCTGTGGTGTCAGCGTCTCAAACATCTGTTGCACTTTTGCATCTGCGGATTTCACACTGACAATATTCTCTTTCGTCATATCCATCTGGTTATATGCTAATATCCGTACTGCACGTTGGTTCGCCTCATTTCGGTCAAAATCCAGATCCTCCAAAATGGCATCCACATTTTGAAAGGCATCCGTAATGAAATCTCCCATATCTGCTCTCGGTTTTGTCATCATCGTTTCATATGCCTTACCCATCAGAGTTGCCTTCATATGGCTTGCTGTATCATATAATC
>JBNMIW010000358.1:0-2203 GCA_050873485.1 Lachnospiraceae bacterium
ATTTCAAATGAGAGCAGCAGAGTTGATATATTGGTAAAGGAAATGCTGGAATTCTCCAAATTAGAGCAGCGTACCGGCGAGTTGTATATTGAAAAGATTCCGGTCAGGCAGTTTTTTGCAAAGATACAAAAGCGATTTGAGGAGGAAAATTATGACCGGCGGATCGATTTTCAGTTGACGTGCGGTGAAGAGGACATCATCAAAGCAGATGAAGTGTTGTTAGAAAGAGCCATTTATAATATATTAGGGAATGCGGTTGCGTATGGAAGTGTACAGGATTTGCGTATCATTTTGACGGGGATGCAAAAAGAAGATTATTATGAGTTTTCCATATATAATTCCGGTAACGGCATTCCGGAAGAGATGCTGGATGGTATATGGGATGCTTTTGTAAAAGTAGATAAGGCACGGACAAGAGGACGACAAGGTTCCGGTGTCGGGCTTTCCATTGTAAGGGAGATCGTTGAAACACACGGGGGATATTACCGTGTCGAGAATACAAGTGATGGTGTTATTTTTACAATTTCCGTACAAAATGAAATAGAATTGTGAAAAAAGTCGAAGGATAGATGAATATTTTTTGTTTATTCGGTGATTTTATGTCTTGATAAGATAGGAGAATTGTTGTATCCTATAAACTATTATGAGCAAAGAATGTTCGCTAGAACACATGCAGAAGGAGAACAACAAATGAGTGAAAAGTTGAAAGTAGGTATCCTTGGTGGTACCGGTATGGTAGGCCAGAGATTTATCGCCTTATTGGAGAATCATCCATGGTTTGAGGTAATCACAATTGCAGCAAGTCCTAGAAGTGCCGGCAAGACATATGAAGAAGCAGTTGGGGACAGATGGAAGATGGATACGCCAATGCCGGAGGCAGTTAAGAAGATCATTGTACACAATGTCAATGAAGTTGAAGAAGTTGCTTCTACAGTTGACTTTGTATTTAGTGCAGTTGATATGAGCAAGGATGAGATCAAGGCAATTGAAGAGGCATATGCCAAGACAGAGACTCCGGTTGTGTCAAACAATTCTGCACATAGATGGACACCGGATGTACCGATGGTAGTACCGGAGATCAATCCGGAACACATGAAGGTGATTGAGTTCCAGAAGAAACGTCTCGGAACAACACGCGGATTTGTAGCAGTAAAGCCAAACTGTTCAATCCAGAGTTATGCACCGGTATTGACTGCATGGAAAGAGTTTGAGCCATATGAGGTTGTAGCAACCACATATCAGGCAATTTCGGGTGCCGGTAAGACATTTAAGGATTGGCCAGAGATGGTTGGTAATATTATTCCATTTATCGGTGGTGAAGAAGAAAAGTCTGAAAAAGAACCACTTCGTATCTGGGGACATATTGACGAGGAGAAGGGTGAGATTGTTCCTGCAACCAGCCCGGTTATTACCTGTCAGTGTATCCGTGTTCCTGTATTGAATGGTCATACTGCTGCCGTATTTGTGAAGTTTAAGAAACAGCCAACCAAGGAACAGTTGATCCAGAAGTTAACAGAGTACAAGGGAGTTCCACAGGAGTTGAATCTTCCAAGTGCACCAAAGCAGTTTATCCAGTATATGGAAGAGGACAATCGTCCACAGGTTAGTTTAGATGTTGATTTTGAGCATGGAATGGGAATCTCTGTTGGACGTATCCGTGAGGATAGCGTATATGACTGGAAGTTTGTGGGATTATCCCATAACACCGTTCGTGGCGCTGCAGGCGGAGCAGTATTGTGTGCTGAATTACTGAAGGCTCAGGGCTATATTACAAAGAAATAAGAAACGAAAGAATGTTGGGACCTGTCACTTTGTGTGGCAGGTCTTTTCTGTTTAAAAAACGCTTTATAAAGGGGTGCAGATGGTGTATAATAAAGAAAGGTATTATGGGTGGATTTCTTTTGCAACGAGCGGGGAAATTATCGGCAGAATGGAGGGATTACATGAAGACCAGCATACTTTCATTTTCCATCAAGGGGTGCATATTAAGTGATAAGATCGAGGTATATTTAGAGGAAGAAGGTCACAGTGTATTTGCGTATGCATTAGAGAAATTTGCAGCAGTTGCGGGGAAGATTCCATTTCAAAGATTGGAAGTTGTGACTGCAAGAATCTTTTATGAAACAGATGCGATTATTTTTATTGGTTCCTGTGAGACAGCAGTTCGAACCATTACACCATTTTTACGGAGTAAGGTTGTGGA
>JBNMIW010000359.1:0-2197 GCA_050873485.1 Lachnospiraceae bacterium
ATATACATGGGATGTATATGTACAAAAAAATGAATCGTGGGGCCGGTTATCCGTCGATGAATTCACAAACACTACAGCATTTCAAGTTAAGTGGGTATGTGAAAATGCCAACCTTCCGAGCGGAGCTACGAAAGCTACAAGAACAGTCGCTATGGGTACATGGTGCTACAACAACGACATTACCTACATAAATGGTGGTAAGATCTACACCGGAACCGTAACCGCCGACAAGTTGGCTGCTAATTCAGTTACAGCAGATAAGATCTTAGCAGGTGCTATAACAGCAGATAAGTTATCGGTTGACGCTATCACGTCCAGAAATTATGTTAAGGATACTTCCGGAACGAAGATATCTTTGGCTGATGGTAGTTACGATAGTAAGTATACGAAGATTGATGCAGAAGGTAAGATTAGTTGCCAATCAGCGGAGATAAAAGGACGATTATCGTGTTATGGTGACTTGGAATTAGTAGGAGGAGACTATCAATCAGATGGAACATTCGTGGAGAATGGAAAGAGAGTAGAAGTATGTACTTATGGAAATAAATTAGGACATATGTTACATATTGGAAAATATGACGATTATCTGAACGTGATTGCATATGATTTTAGAGCGTGTAATGGTGCGCCCGGTGAAGTAGAAGAGGGCATTTCGCTTAGAGCGTTAGATGCATCTTTAACAACCCTATCTAGTAAAGTCTACACCACGGATGCAGGATTATTCAATACTGCCCAAGCATTACTTATTAACGGTAGTGCATTAAGTAGTGGATGGGGACAGCTTAGAGTGGAGTACAACGGATTATATTTTGGTATTCGAAATGATGGATCAGCAACGTATTTCATGAACGGCAACGCCAGTAGTTGGACTACATATGCGTATATGAGATCAGATGGTTTTTGGCATTTTCCTAATAGTATGGAGATGTCCGGTAACATGTCTTCTGGTAGCGTTACTACAAACGCACTACAAATGCCATCTAGGTCTGGGACACAAACAACTGCCAAACCAAATTGTTATATTGATTCCGCAGGTAACTTCTATAAGACATCTACAGCATCATCACAAGGTGTTAAAGATGATATTAAATTACTGGCGAACGAGGATTTGAACCCGTCTAAATTATATGACGTGAACATTTATCAGTTCAAGTATAAAACAGCTTATCTATCGAACAAAGAAGATGTCAGATACCGACAGGATATGATCGGATTCATATTGGAAGATTTGTTCGACAAGTACCCAATAGCGGTGGATCGTCATATGAATGATGACGGTGAAATGGTATATGATAGTTGGAATGAACAATATCTCATTCCGGCTATGCTGAAGCTTATTCAGGATCAGCACATGCAACTTATTAACCAAGAAATGAAAATTAAGATTTTGGAAGACAAAGTAATGTTTATGTAAAGGAGAAAAATATCATGGTTAAATTACAAATTATTTTCGCATCAGCTGCAAGCAACAAATTTATTATGCTCGTTTTATTAGCAATCGTAGGAGACACCTTATTCGGGTGTTTCCGTGCAATCAAGGAGCATAAGTTCAACTCGAATTTCGGTATTGATGGAGCAATACGGAAAGCAAGTATGGTGGCAGCTATTCTGTTCTTTGTATTCGTAGATTACATCGTAAGAATCAATCTGATCGGATTCATTCCACAAGAGATACGGGAATATCTGAAAGTACAGAGTATTGGCATGACAGAGTTCTTTGCACTGCT
The DNA here is from genome assembly GCA_050873485.1 of Lachnospiraceae bacterium. Taxonomy (GTDB): domain Bacteria; phylum Bacillota; class Clostridia; order Lachnospirales; family Lachnospiraceae; genus CAG-590. The sequence goes on from JBNMIW010000359.1 coordinate 1,728, forward strand.
GTTCATAGCCTATGAAGCAGTCAGTATTATCAAGAATATGGTCCTGTGTGGACTTCCAGTGAAGAAAGTATGGTTGTATCTTAAGACATTTCTTAGTAAATACACAGATGAACTTCCAGATAGTGATGAATTAGAAAAGGAGAGTGGTACATATGAAGATAAGCACAACAGGATTAAATCTCATTAAGTCATTTGAAGGCTGCTACTTGACAGCCTATAAATGTCCTGCCGGAGTGTGGACAATCGGATATGGTCATACCGGCGGGGTGAAATCTGGTCAGAAGATCACACAGGCGAAAGCAGAATCATATCTTAAGTCAGATCTTGCTAGGTTTGAGAAGCATGTAATGTCTTATGACAAGAAATATAACTGGACGCAGAATGAGTTTGACGCTCTTGTTTCTTTTGCATATAATGTAGGAAATATAACGGGACTTACCAATGGAGGTAAGAGGACTAAGAGGCAGATC
>JBNMIW010000360.1:0-2184 GCA_050873485.1 Lachnospiraceae bacterium
ACCATCAGCAGCTGACAAAGATTGATGCAAAGGCAATTGCCAAAGAGGTTAATGATACAAATACAAATATCAAGAATATCTGCGGAAGCCCTGCTGATGTATTAAGACCTCCGTATGGAGCAATCAATGATACCGTGAAATCAAGTGTTGGGATGCCGATGATTCTCTGGAATGTAGATACACTGGATTGGAAGACGAGGAACAAACAGAGTACGATTGATGAAGTCATGAAGAATTTAAAAGACGGAGATATTATATTAATGCATGATATTCATACGGAGACGATTGATGCAGCTTTGGAACTTATCCCAAAACTGGAAGAAGAAGGATATCAGCTTGTAACAGTTTCAGAAATGGCGGCAGTAAAAAATAAGACGTTAGAAAACGGAACCGCTTACAGTAGTTTTGCAGAATAGATAAAAAGGATCAACCTTTATAGGTTGATCCTTTTTGTGTTAGATAATTGTTTTATAACAAACCATTGTGTTTCTCCAACAGACGGTGGATCTTCTCTGTAGGATCCATAACCTTTCCGATACTGATATCGTGGTTCATAGAATCGATGATCAGTGCAATGAACTTGCTCATATCGGCAATCAGGAAGTAAGGTTTTTCCTTTGCTTCTGCCGGAAGATAAGTAAGATTCGTAGTGATCACGCGGTCAATGTAACCTTTTTCGTAATATTCATCAAATTTCTCGAATCCATCGGTAAAGAGTCCGAATGTGGTGCAGACAAATACACGATTGGCTCCACGGTCTTTGATCTGTTTTGCAACATCCAGCATACTTTCACCGGAAGAGATCATGTCGTCAATGATGATCGCATCTTTTCCGTCAAGGTGTTCACCTAAGAACTCATGTGCAACGATCGGATTCTTTCCGTTTACGACAGTTGAATAATCACGGCGTTTGTAGAACATACCCATATTCACACCCATAACGTTGGAGAAGTATACAGCACGCTGCATAGCCCCCTCATCCGGGCTGATGATCATCAGGTGTTCTTTATCTACTTTAAGATCCGGTTCTGCTTTTAATAATGCTTTCATGAACTGATATGGCGGATTGAAGCTGTCAAATCCATGAAGCGGAATGGAATTCTGTACACGAGGATCGTGAGCATCAAATGTAAAGATATTAGATACGCCCATATCGATCAGTTCCTGAAGTGCGAGAGCACTGTCCAGAGATTCACGTTTGGTACGTTTGTGCTGGCGGCTTTCATAAAGGAAAGGCATTACAACGTTGACACGGCGCGCTTTTCCGTTTGCGGCAGCAATGATTCTCTTTAAGTCCTGGAAATGATCATCCGGTGACATGTGATTCAGATGTCCGTTTACAGAATAAGTAAGACTGTGGTTGCAGACATCTACCATGAGGAACAGATCCGCTCCACGGATAGATTCTGTCAGAAGACCTTTCGCTTCTCCACTTCCGAAACGTGGACACGGACAATCGATCAGATAATTGTCACGCAGGTAATTATAGTATAATGGTGAGTCCATGTTCTCATTCATCGTGCTTTTTCTGAACTGTACGATGTAATCATTTACCTTTTCTCCAAGTTCGCGGCATGATTCCAACGCACCGATCTTCAGTGGTGCAACAGGGAGGCCGCTTTCCATTAATTTGATATTTGGCATAATAAAAACTCCTGTGTATTTTAAATGATAAGTTACTCCTAATTATTTATATCACTTTTTCTATAAAAAGGTCAACTACTGATTGGACTATTTGACAAAGGTAATGTATAATAGTATCGTTAAGTGACAAATACAAAAATGAAATATAGAGGAGAGTTAAGATGAGTAAACCAGTAGTTGCTATTGTGGGAAGACCGAATGTCGGTAAGTCGACCCTTTTTAATGTACTGGCGGGAGAGATGATTTCAATCGTCAAAGATACGCCCGGAGTAACAAGAGACCGTATCTATGCAGATGTTACATGGCTGGATAAAGAATTTACCATGATCGATACCGGTGGTATTGAACCGGAGAGCAAAGATATTATTCTTTCACAGATGAGAGAACAGGCGCAGATTGCGATCGATACCGCGGACGTGATTATTTTTATCACAGATGTAAGGCAGGGACTTGTGGATGCAGATTCAAAAGTTGCGGATATGCTCCGCAGATCCGGTAAACCGGTTGTCCTGGCGGTAAATAAAGTAGACAGCTTTGAGA
>JBNMIW010000361.1:0-2178 GCA_050873485.1 Lachnospiraceae bacterium
AATCCGTCAAAAATCTCTACATCTGCCGGCTCATCAAACTTCTGGATCAAGGTTTCCGGAATATTCTTATCATCCGTCTCACGGGAATCTACCGGGTTGATACAGTATGCTTTTACCTGCTCAAACTGTGCATCACTGATATCCCCTGTGATCACATAAGTGGTAGCTGTACGGATAACCGGCTCTTCCTTCTCATTTAACAATTTCACACACTGCTCCGCAGAATCTGCACGCTGGTCAAACTGTCCCGGCAATGCTTCTACAGAAAAGACTTTATCTCCCTGATCATAAGGAAATGTTGTCTCATATACAAAATCTACCGGAGGTTCAGAAAATACAGTCTTCAATGCCTTCGTATAGGTATCATCTGATACATTCTCTACATCATATCGAATCAGCACTCTGACTTTTTCAATCTTTAAGTCCAAATATTCTGTCAACTCATCAAACAATTCCTTTGCCTTTACAGCATATTCAGGCTTCTTCTCAACGTATACTCTCTTTACCTTACTCATAATGTCCTCCTAAAGTATCTCAATATCGTATTGTAAACTTCGCTTACTACTATATAATAACTTGAAAGTGAAGTCAATTTCTCTTACGACTTTTTTACAAAAAAAGAAAAGATTATCACAAATGATAATCTCTTCTCTTCATAGCACTATTATCCGATCACTTTGTCAATAATCTTCTTCAACTGTTCCGGTTCAAATGGTTTTGAAACAAATTCATTCGCGCCGTTCTGTACAGCTTCCACCATCTTTGTCTTCTGACCCGCAGCCGTTACCATAACTACCTTCGCATCCGGATACTCGCCCTTAATCTTCTTAAGTGCCTCAATTCCGTCTAATACAGGCATTGTAATATCCATTGTCACAACGTCCGGTTTCAGTTCTACATATCTGTCATATCCTTCCTGACCATTCGTTGCTTCACCAACTACTTCATAACCTTCGCTCTCTAAAATACCCTTTAAGATCTTTCTTGATGTTCTAGAGTCATCAACTATTAAAATACTTGCCATAATCCGTTACCTCTTTACTCTTATTTCCTTAATCCAAACTCCATTTTGATTCAATGCAGATGATCAGATCAACCTGCTTGTCCTGAATATAGAATGGAACTCTGTACATATTACCTTCTGAATGAATAGTTGTAGGCTGATCCTTCATAACAGGTGGAAGCATATCTAACTCTACATCCTCGTTACTTAGTTTCGTTGCATACAAACCGTTATTACAGTTCAAAAACTCACATGCCGCATCCAATACATCCAGATCTACCGTCTCGAATTCTTCCTTTGCAAATGCTTCTGCGATCAATTTGAGTCCCTGACCATCTCCGCAAAAACCGGAGAAGAATCGATAATCTCCGTCTAATTCCTGTGCAGCAACATAAGAAGCTGTATATTCATTCAACTTCTCAACCTTTTCCATGCGGAAATGACGATCAATAAAACGTACAAGATTCCTTGCAGTCAATGCAATATAATCTGTAACCGTCGGTAAAATGCTGTCATCTTTCAAAAATACCTGTACAATCTTATCAATATCACCGCTCTTGATTGCTTCAATATCCAATGCCGTAAATCTACCAGACTTCTTATATGCATTCATCTCTTTCTGAATACCATCCAAAGTCAGAATATTGTTTTCAACCAAAGCCTGCACAAATAAAAGATATTCATCGCCCTGTTTCTTCAACAGTTCTGACACCTGATTATCTGTGAGATATCCCTTCTCAACTGCAATATCACCAAATCTCTTATCCTGCATCTGTTGCAGTGTATTCACTTCTTCTGCCTGCTTCTCACTCATATAACCGGATTCTACGGCAAGCAATCCCATCTTGACCTTATTATTCTTACTGTCTGAAAGAATGGATTCATACTGCTCAGGAGTCAGAATTCCTTTTCCTTCAAGATATTTACCAAAATATACGCCGAACATATTGGCCCCCTTATGTATAATATTATTAGCCATATCATGATCATACGGCTTTCGTTATTCTATATTTGCAATACAGCATTCACAGAACAAATTCATTATAACACACATTGCATATAAAAATCAAATTATTTCAAATATATTTGTACATTTTCACAACATATCATATATTCTATCTTTAAATTATTTGAATTTTCATTGAATAATCTTTTCTTATTATATATAATATGAT
>JBNMIW010000362.1:0-2178 GCA_050873485.1 Lachnospiraceae bacterium
CTTTACCGCTTTCTAATGCATCAATAAATGCAGGCGTATCAATAATACTTCCTCTCGCTGTATTGATGATCACAACACCGTCTTTCATCGTCTTCAAAGTATCTGCATTTACCATGTGATAACTGCTCTTTGTGGCAGGGGTATGAAATGTGATCACATCACTCTTTGCAAACAGCTCCTCTAATGAACAATACGTTCCATATAACTTCGCTTCATTATTCTCATACGGATCATATGCCAATACCTCGCAGCCAAATCCGGACAGGTTCCGCATCACATGTGTTCCGATCTTGCCGGTTCCGACTACACCAACTGTCAGACTTCCGATCTCCCGCCCAATATTACCGATCAGCGAATAATCCATTCCCTCTGCACGTTTAATAATGGATTTCATTCTACGAAGTGCCATCAGGATCAACATTACCGTATAATCTGCTACGCTTCCAGTCGAATACGTTACATTGCTGACTGCCATCCCGTGTTTCTTCGCAGCTTCGAGATCCACATGATCGTAACCAATCGTCCGTGTAGAAATATGGCGCACTCCAGCTTCCTTCCATGCCTTTATAATATCTTCTGTGATCGGGGTTGTGATCACACTGACACCTTCGCATCCATCGGCAAGCGCTGCATTTTCTACCGTTGGTGCCTCACGGATCGGAATGATCTCCACCTGATATTCCTTCGCGAATTTTTCAAAGAACTGCGCCTCATCAAAATCTCTGTAATTATATGCTGCTATCTTCATGTTTCTGCCTTCTTTCTACAATATACACTTTTGTACATTTTTCCAAATTACCATACCACATTTCCTGCATTTTTGTAAAAAATATGTCTTGTTTTCCTGTCAAAATCCGCCTACAATAAATGCATAACTTATATATTTAGGCAAAGGTGCTTATCAAACGATAAGTGCCTTTTTGTTTTTATGATGAAAGGATGTGTGTGTCATGATAGGTATGATTATTGCTTTTTCTATTGCACTTTGTGGTTTTTCTTTTGTTATATTAGAACTTTGTTCTGTAAAGTCAAAGACTCTCTCCCGATATATTACAAAAGCCGTCACTCACTAAATTAACAGATACTGCGAGCAGCATCACCTATGCTCTGTTATACTTTGCATCATAGGTTAATAGTCCCGCAATGGTCTTCGAATCTGTCATTTTACCTTCGTAGATCATCTTCTTGAGATCTTCCATATCCCATCTCTCCACATTGATCTCCTCATCCGGGTCTAGATGCTGCTCCGTCTTTGTAAGATCGGTTGCCAGATACAGATCTATCTTTTCATTACAGAACGCAACAGTTGTATTCACCGTAAGAAGATATTCCATCTTGCCGGCACGGTATCCGGTCTCCTCCTCTAATTCCCTCTTTGCACATTCTAAGGTCGGTTCCTCCGGATCATCTAACTTTCCAGCCGGAAGCTCTAATGTAAAACGATCTAATGCATTCCGGTACTGCCTTACCATCAATAATTTGCCATCCGTATCCACTGCTACTACAGCAGCCGCACCATCATGATGAATGTAATCCCACTCGGCAATATTGCCATTCACTTCTACCGTATCTTTATATAGATTGATCACTGTACCTTTTGCACGCAACTCTCTTTTCAAACGTTTCACCGGTTCCATAATTGTCCTCCTGTCTGATTGTCATTTTACTAGAAAACATTTTATACCTTTTTATACTTCCTTTGCAACTCCTCTTTTTGTAAACAAATGCTAAATAAATTCTAAACAACCGACCATAGAAGAAAGACGCATGAGTTTTCGCCCCTCATGCGTCTGCTTTCTTTACATACAAAACAATTCGTTATTCGCACCGTACCTTCTTGGCTGCTTCTACCATATTGATCAGGCTCGCCTCTGTCTCCGGAATTCCTCTGGTTTTCAATCCACAATCCGGATTTACCCACAATTTCTCACGATCAATCTTTGTCAGCATGATCTGCAATGCCTTTACAATCTCCTCCACGGAAGGCACACGCGGTGAATGAATATCATATACACCCGGTCCAACCTCCGTTTCAAAATGATTCTCCCGCAATGCGTCTAAGATCTGCAGATCCGAACGGGATGCCTCAAAGGTAATGACATCTGCATCCATATCATCGATCGCCGGAATGATATCGGTGACTACGCTGTAGCACATATGGGTATGAATCTGTGTCTC
>JBNMIW010000363.1:0-2176 GCA_050873485.1 Lachnospiraceae bacterium
ATGTAGAATCCCCAACAAACTTTGGCTGATTCTTATATATCTTAATGCCGGCTGGTACTCCGATTATTGCCCCAATGATCACCGCCACAACCAGACATCTGACTGCAAATTTGACTTTCCGTTTTCTTTCCAATTCTTTACGATGTTGTTTTTCGTATTTTCTCTTGTCTACTTTTTCCTGACTCATAATGTCCTCCCTGAGTTCCTTTGTTCCTTGTATAGCTTACCACATTTTTCTAAAAAAGAAAACGAATTTTTCGTGAACAATGATTCATTATCTCATATTGCGAATCTTAAATTCCTTTTCTGCCTCTCGTTTCATGTCTTTTTTCGCAATATCATTTCGCTTATCATACAGTTTTTTACCTCTCGCCAGACCAATCTCAACCTTGACCAGGCTGTCCTTGAAATACACCTTTAACGGTACGATCGTATATCCTTTCATCTTCGCCTGCCCCATGATCTTGTTGATCTCATATTTGTGAAGCAGTAATTTTCTGGGACGCAACGGGTCTTTATTAAATATATTACCCTTTTCATAGGGTGAAATATGCATCTGACGAATGATCACTTCTCCGTCTTCCACAGCAACGAACGCCTCTTTAATGCTACAATGTCCCATACGAAGAGACTTTACCTCTGTTCCGTGGAGTTCTATACCTGCCTCAAATTTCTCATCTATAAAATAATCAAAATATGCTTTTTTATTATTTGCGATCAAACGCTCCCCTTTTTGTTTTGGCATATCAATACCTCTTTTCTTTCTAACTATATATCGTCACACATACATATATCATTTAGTCCTCTGCAACCAGTGGTTGTTCAACCAGTTCAAAATCAATGGTCTTTAACAGTTTGTCTACATGTGTTACTTTTATGCGTACCTTTTGTCCCATTGTGTATGTGTTTCCTGTGTCTTTTCCAACAATTGACATTGTCTCTTCATTATAAATGTAGAAATCATCGGGAATGCTTGCAATTCGAACCATTCCTTCAATTGTGTTATCCAATTCCACATAAAAACCATATCCGGTAACACCGGAAATGATTCCTTCGAATTCTTCACCAATGCGCTTACTCATATACTGTGCTTTCTTCAGTTTCTCAACCTCACGTTCTGCCTCCTGTGCACGACGTTCGTTTTTGGAATTGGATTCTGCTACTACCGGAAGAATCCCTTCATAATGAGACAATCGTTTTGCGGATAATTTTCCATGCAGATTTTCTTTGATGACACGATGAATCTGCAAATCCGGATATCGTCTGATCGGTGAAGTAAAATGACAATAATACTTTGTTGCCAAGCCAAAATGCCCACTGCACTCTGTTGAATATCTCGCCTGTTGCATAGAGCGTAATGTCATCCGGCTGATAAACCCTTCCTCCGGAGTTCCTGCAATCTTATTCAGCAATTTTTGAAACTCTTTTGGATGGATGGTATCACTGGAACATTTAAAATAGTAACCAAATCCCTTGATCGCATTTTGCAATTTATCGATCTTCTCTTCATCCGGTGCACCATGCACCCGGTATTCAAACGGAATATCCTGCCAGAAATAATCTTCTGCAATTGTTTCATTTGCCATCAACATAAAATCTTCAATGATCTTATGCGCCGGATTTCTGTCATACGGACCGATCTCAATCGGTTCGCCATCCGAAGTCAACTGAATCTTAGCCTCCGGAAAATCAAAATCAATCGAACCCCGTTCCATTCGTCTGTTTCGTAAGATCTGGGATAATTCATACATATTCCGGAAAAGCTGCAATTCTTCTTTGTACTCTTCCAATATCTGTCCACCGTATATATCAGTTCCATCATTTAACTGTAATGCTACATCCTGTATATTCCCCTGCTGTGTTGCATAGTCTATTCCGTCATATACGGTATGCTCCTGTATCGCATCCGCACGCAGGATCGCATCCACCTGACGATAACTCATTCTTCGGTCTACATGTATCACCGTCTCCGCAATATTGTGTCCGATCACTCTTCCCTGCATATCAATATCCATAATACACGACAACGCCAAACGATCCTCTCCGGCATTTAAAGAGCAGATACCATTGGATAGTTTCTGTGGCAGCATTGGAACTACCCGGTCAACTAAATAAACGCTGGTTCCCCGCTTCAATGCTTCTTTGTCTAGCGGTGAATGTTCCCGCACATAATGAC
>JBNMIW010000364.1:0-2176 GCA_050873485.1 Lachnospiraceae bacterium
CGACACTTGTTTGAGATTGAAAGGAGAAATGACTTATGTTACCTAGTATTTTTGGAGAAAATTTGTTTGACGATTGGATGGACGATTTTGAGAAGGAATTTGACAAGGAATTCCGACCAGCAAAGAATCCGCTGTATGGTAAGCATGCAAAGAACATGATGAAGACAGATGTCCGTGAGACGGATGATGCGTATGAAGTTGATATCGATCTGCCTGGATTCAAGAAGGACGAAGTAAATGTTCAGTTGAACGAAGGTTATATTACGATATCCGCTGCCAAGGGTCTGGATAAGGACGAGAAGGATAAGAAATCCGGTAAGTATATCCGCCGTGAGCGTTATGCAGGCAGCATGATGCGTAGCTTCTATGTTGGTACGGATGTAAAGCAGGAAGACATTCATGCAAAGTATGAAAATGGTATCCTGCAGTTGACAATTCCGAAGAAAGAAGCGAAAGCCATTGCGCAGAATAACTACATTGCCATTGAATAATCAGTGCGGATGTAGTTGCGGTGCATATAAATCTACACCATATACACAATTGACTTTGGAACTTAACGTAAAGTAAGGGAAGGAAGTGTGAGATATGGACAAGAATCCAAAACATCCATTGAAGAAAAAGAAAGTAATGCCGAAGGTTTGTGCAACTGCAAATCATAATGCAGATCAGCCGGAAGCAGCCGCTTCTTCAAAGAAGAAACATTAATGACATAAAAGAAATGCCTTGCGTGTTGAAAGAACATGCGGGGCATTTCTTTTTCTAATTTGTAACACAATCTTCCATTGACATATGTTTTGTACACGTAAAAATCACCATAATAATATCAAGATAACAATATAATTGCATGTGAGAATCTGATATAACATATTTACAGATTATTCGATGCGGCATCAAAGAAAAAGTATATGGTCATTGATCATATCAGGGAAAACGAAAAAGAAAAGGAGATACGGTATGCAATTTGGTTATTTTGATGATGAAGAACGGGAGTATGTGATCACGACCCCCAAGACACCGGCACCTTGGGCAAATTACCTTGGGTCACCGGAATATGGTGCCTTGATTTCAAACAATGCGGGTGGTTACAGTTTTGCAAAGTCTGGTGCGAATGGCAGAATCCTGCGCTATGTATTCAATAATTTTGATCAGCCGGGACGTTACATTTACATTCGGGATAATGAGAGCCAGGATTACTGGTCTGCATCCTGGCAGCCGGTGGGTAAGAGCTTAGATGAGTATAAGAGTGAATGCCGGCATGGCATTTCCTATACAAGGATAATGGCGGATTACAGTGATATTCATACGGAGGCGTTGTACTATGTACCGCTTAACAAGACATATGAGGTATGGAATCTGAAGGTGACGAATACTGGTTCAGAAAAGAGAAATCTCACCCTGACTGGTTATGCAGAATTTACAAACAACAGCAATTATGAGCAGGATCAGGTAAATCTGCAGTATTCATTATTTATTTCCAGAACAAGCTTTGTGGAAAACCGGATCCGTCAGACGGTGCATGGGAATCTGGATGTGCTCGGAGCAGGTGAGACGGTAGACGATAAGCGTCCGACAGACCGGATCTTTGGACTTGCCGGTGCAGACGTTTCTTCCTATTGTGGGGATAAGGAAGTATTTATTGGCAGATGCAATGGCTATGGCAATCCGGATGGCGTTGTAAACGGGGATCTCGGAAATGCTTTAAGCTATAATGAAAATTCCTGTGGTGCACTTTCCACAGTTGTTGAGCTTATGCCGGGAGAGACAAAGAATATTGCGTTTATCCTTGGATTAAAAGAAAATGATGAGGCAGAAGCAATCATGAACAGCTATGCGGATCCAACCGATATCTGTGAGAAGGAGCTTGCAGAGTTAAAAAATTACTGGGGTGAGAAATTCTCTCATTTTCAGGTACAGACACCAAGTAAGGAATTTGATTCGATGATCAACACCTGGCATGCCTATAACTGTTTCATGACATTTATCTGGTCGAGAGCCGCATCATTCATCTATTGTGGGCTTCGGAACGGATATGGATATCGTGATACGGTACAGGATATTCAGGGAATTATTCATCTGGCACCGGAAATGGCCGTGGAGAAAATTCGATTTATGCTTTCTGCACAGGTTGATAACGGCGGTGGACTTCCGCTGGTGAAGTTCACACATAATGCAGGAC
>JBNMIW010000365.1:0-2174 GCA_050873485.1 Lachnospiraceae bacterium
CTGTCCCACGATCATATTCAACACAACTATAATTGCAATCACAACAACCGACATTGCCGCGCTATACGAATCTTTGCGAAATGCTCTTTTATTCCACCCGTGTTTCTTTCCACCTCGAATTTTCTTCTGTTTTCTTTTCTTCTTCGTAGTCTTGTCGGGTGTCTTCTCTTCAATCTGTTCTACTCTTTCTTCCATTTCTGCGGCATCTGCATTCTCTACCGCATTTGTGAATTGTTCATTCTCATTCTGTTCCATGCTCATTTTGCAAACACCTCCTTAACTCCAACGTCTCTTCTTAATGCTCTGCATGGTCAGAAATACAAACACGAACATGACAGAAATAAAATAAACAACTGCGGTTACTTCAAAGGTTCCATCTACAAATGATTGAAAATGACCATCCACATTAAATGCTTCCAACACATGATACACAATTCCATCCGACATAGAACTTGGAAGGAAGCTTTCCAATCCACTCATAATGTAACTCAAAAACATTACAACAAACGTCAACACAGCCGCGATGATCGTATTCTCTGTAAGTGATGATATAAATAATCCAACTGCAATATTTGCTGCACCTAACAAAAAGAACCCTAATATTGCCGTATAATTCTGTTCAAATGATATCTTTCCAAAAATCCGCATGATCAATGGATAAATGCATATAACACCGATCGGAATCAGATAAACCGTCAATAATGCAAAGAATTTACCTAATACGATCTTTGCAACTGATACCGGTGCCGTAATCAACAACTGGTCCGTTTTTTGTCTGCGTTCCTCCGCTAATACCCGCATTGTAAGTACCGGAACCGCTAACAAAAAGACAAATGTAATACTGTTAAATGTTACATTCATGGACGGATATCCATTTAACAGGTTATATGCATAAAAATAAATCCCCACAATTAAAAAGACAAAAAACAGGAACACATATCCGGTCATTGACTTAAAATAACTTGCCACTTCTCTTTTATAAATTGCTTTCATGTTGTTCCTCCTGTTCTGCCTCCGTCAATTCTAAGAATATATCCTCTAACGACATTCGATTCTGTGACAATTCCAGAATCGGACATTCCACTTCCGCTAACAGATAAAAAAGTTCGGCGCGGATATCATCCATTCCATCTACCTGAAGTGTTCCACTCCACACATCCTGATCCCATGCGCCTTTTACCTGAATCGCACCCTCAAATTTTTCCTCAAACACACTTTCAATCTTGTGTTCCGGATCTAGCACACTTAATTGTAATGTGCTATTTCCCTGCATTTGGCTGCTCAGATTCTGCGGTGTATCACAGGCTACTAACTTGCCTTTTGAAATGATCAATATCTGATCGCACAAAGCACTTACTTCGGATAATATATGGGAGCTTAATATAACCGTATGTTCTTTACTCAGATCCTTGATCAGACTCCGGATCTCAATAATCTGCTTGGGATCTAATCCAACCGTCGGCTCATCCAATATCAAGATCTCCGGGTTTCCAACCAATGCCTGACCAAGACCAACTCTTTGCCGATAACCTTTCGACAGATTCTTTACCAATCGTTCTTTCACGTCCTCTAACGAAAGCATTTCCATAATATCCTGAAGCATTTCGTCCCGTTCGGACCGCTGAACTCCTTTTAATTCTGCTGCAAAATTAAGACATTCCAAAACCGTCATATCCATATATAACGGCGGCTGCTCCGGCAAATATCCAACGCACTTCTTCGCCTCTTCCGGCTCTTCCAAAATATCATGTCCATTGATCAATACCGTTCCTTCATTCGATGCCAGATATCCGGTAATGATATTCATTGTTGTTGACTTACCAGCTCCATTCGGACCCAAAAATCCATAGATCTGTCCTTTCTCTACACGAAAAGACAAATGGTCTACCGCAACATGATCGCCATAACGCTTCACGACATCCCTTACTTCAACCACTTTTTCATCCTCCTATCTCGACCGACAACACATTGGCATCTTCTCTCACTCTACACCGCATACTTTTGTATATGCAGCACCTCTATGTAATAAATTTCCATCTGCATAAGCACCCGGTTCAAAACAGAGAGTGAACCCTTTGGTGTTGTCTACTTACTTAAATAATATATGTGGAGGCTGTGGATAAAATTAGATGATTGTGTGAAAAAACAATGAAAAAAACGAGGCTGCATACACA
>JBNMIW010000366.1:0-2146 GCA_050873485.1 Lachnospiraceae bacterium
AACAGATTCCGATCGATGATATGTCACTGGAGGAACTGAAAACATTCTCGCCGGTATTTGAGGAGGACATCTATGATGCAATCTCTATGGAGACGTGTGTCAATAAGAGACTCACGGTTGGCGCGCCGGGCGAAGAGGCTATGAAGAAGGTTATTGCAGAAAATGATGCATATCTGGCAACGGACTGGCAGGATGAGATTGTGATTCCGCAGGATGTTCAGGAATAGTTGTGCATAATACCCATAAATAGGAGATATTTTTTATATATTTAAGACAATTTATTCCTTGTATTTTGCGGTTGATTCAAGTAATATATTTCCTATAAAGACACATGTGCGTGATATGCGGACAAAATAGAGAAAAGTGTTCCGTGCGAAGACAAGTGTCCGTGTATACGAGAAAATGTAAGGAGATTTAAGAGAAAATGAGCGAAAAATTAAAAGTTGGTATTCTTGGTGGAACAGGAATGGTAGGTCAGAGATTTATTTCATTATTAGAGAACCATCCTTGGTTTGAGGTTACAACAATTGCAGCCAGCCCAAGAAGCGCGGGAAAGACATATCAGGAAGCAGTCGGTGATCGCTGGAAAATGGATACTCCGATGCCGGAAGCTGTTAAGAATATTGTTGTTATGAATGTCAATGAGGTAGAGAAGGTTGCTTCTGAAGTTGACTTCGTATTCTCTGCTGTTGATATGACAAAGGAAGAGATTAAGAAGATCGAAGAGGATTACGCAAAGACAGAGACACCGGTTGTATCGAACAACAGCGCACACCGTTGGACACCGGATGTTCCTATGGTAGTTCCGGAGATCAATCCTCAGCATATGGAAGTAATCAAGTATCAGAAGGAAAGACTTGGTACAAAACGTGGATTCGTAGCGGTTAAGCCAAACTGTTCGATTCAGAGTTATGCACCAGTTCTTACTGCATGGAAAGAGTTTGAGCCATACGAGGTTGTTGCAACTACTTATCAGGCAATTTCAGGCGCAGGTAAGACATTTAAAGATTGGCCGGAGATGGTAGGAAATATTATTCCTTACATCGGTGGCGAAGAAGAAAAGTCCGAGAAGGAGCCACTTCGTATCTGGGGCTATGTTGATGATGAGAAGAAGCAGATCGTTCCTGCAACTTCACCGGTGATCACCTGCCAGTGTATCCGTGTTCCGGTGTTAAATGGACATACCGCTGCGGTATTTGTTAAGTTTAAGAAGAAGCCAACCAAGGAGCAGTTGATTGAAGCTCTTGTAAATTACAGCGGAGTACCACAGGAATTACAGCTTCCAAGCGCTCCGAAGCAGTTCATCCAGTATCTTGAAGAGGATAATCGTCCACAGGTTAGTATGGATGTCAACTTTGAAAATGGTATGGGAATCTCTGTTGGCCGTCTGAGAGAGGATACCGTATATGATTGGAAATTTGTTGGATTATCTCATAACACAGTTCGTGGTGCTGCTGGTGGAGCGGTTCTGTGTGCAGAGTTGTTGAAAGCTCAGGGATACATCACAAAGAAATAAATTGATTTTAAAATGATTCCAAGTTATATACGAAGCTGCAATCGATAGAATTGCAGCTTCGTAATCTATCATTCTTATAATTATCGGTTATAGTCATTCGTAAATACATTTTTGAAATACATTGATTCCATAGAATTTTAATTGAATAGCAGATTCAAAAGAACGTTGTCTGTGAAGTTATAATGTGATATAATTTTTGTATTGTGATGTGAAAACTGTGTATAGAAAAGATTATAGTAAATACACATATCAGATACTTAAGAACGGACAAGATGAATACGGAGGATCAAGATGAATCGGAAACAGGCAGATTTTAAAGAACTGGAACAGATCTATGCAAAGAACGGAAATCAACTGATTGTTCTATATGGAAGAAAGGACTGTAAGAAGGAAGAACTTCTTCGCGAATTTGTGCAGGATAAGAAGTGTTTTTACTACCGTTGCAGACAGGCATCTCCGGAGGAACAGAAGCGAATGATGAGTGAGGAAATTGAAGCACAGTATCAGGTGCGCCTTGCAAAACATTCTTATGATGAGTATTTCAACCGTGTGAAGAGTGGTGATGCAACCAAGCTTGTTGTAATCATCGACGAGGCACAGTATACTATGAAGCGAGATCCGGAATTCTTA
>JBNMIW010000367.1:0-2135 GCA_050873485.1 Lachnospiraceae bacterium
CCATATTGCCGTACGCCTGAAAATATCCACGATATACACTGGCAAATCCGGAGATAAAAATGGTTGGCGCTAATATTCTCAACGACAATACTGTATTATCCGTAACAATATATGGTGCAACAATATAAGTGAATAAGGAAGCAATTCCACCAACCACTAACATATATAGCATAGCTCCCTTATATATCTGCTTCACATTCCGGTATTCTCCACGCTGCACCCGTTCAGAAATCAGCTTGGATAACGCAGCCGGTATACTAAATACTGCAATCGTCCAGACATATCCGTATACGGTCTGGGCAGCTCCATAATATCCATTTCCCGCTTTCCCTAATATATTAGCAAATGGTATATTATATACCATTCCGATAACCTTCGATATAACACTTGCTGCGGCTAATATGGTTGCCTGCATTGCAAAACTGCCTGATATTGTTCGTTTCTTATTTTTACTATTCATAAACCCTGATTCTGTCTTTCTAAAATATTATATATTATAGCACAATCCGTGTTTCTTTAAAAGAGTATTCAACAGAAAAGGGATTGTTTTATTCGGACTTTTCTTACTTATGAATCCAAATAAAACAACCCCTCTGAACTTTCAATTATGATACATGAAACATATTATCCACGGTTATAGTTGATCAGACAACCCTTTAAGATGATCTCACGCTCATGATCTGTCAGATCTCCAAGATGGAATGTAAGCTCTTTCATGTCTTTGTTCACAACATATGCCTTGATATCGTCGTTCTTCTCCCGAACAGCTTTGGCAATATCCGGAATAAAGATATAATCATCAATCTCAAAATCATAGTCTTCCGGCATCAGGAATGGTAACATTCCCCAGTTGATCAGGTTTGAACGATATCTCTTCGTTGCGTACTCTTTGGCAACATTTGCCCAGCCACCAAGTACCTTCTGACAAGATGCAGCCTGCTCACGGGCAGAACCATCTCCCGGTTTCACTGCAAAGATCGTAGAACCTACTCCGGTATTATCTCTGCAAGCATCTGGAAACTGTTCCTTCACTTTATGCATGATCTCGCGCATCTCAGGGAATGCCTCTCCCATGCATTTACCTTCTTCTCTGACCTTCTCAACTGCCTGAATTGCCTTTGCACGACCTACATATTCCGGATCTTTACGGGACAATGTAAATTCAGCAAGTCCTAACGGATTCGAACGATAAGAAGATGTCTCACCTGAAGGGATCAACTCATCTGTCGTTGTAACCGGATCATGGATCACAGAAGCTACCTTCAATACCAGATTATCTGTCAAGGCAACCATCTCCGGCCAATCCTTGATGTTCGGTCCAAACTTGATCTCCACACTTGGATCTGCTTTACCAACACCATTGTATACACGATTTGCATAAATATTCTGGTCGAAGAAATACTTCGGATTCGTAAAGTTCACATCTACATCCGTTGCAGCTGTCAGATAACCCTTATTCGCTGCTGTTGCAGCAATGGAACGGGCATCCATTAAGGCAACCGATGAAATCTGACCATTCTGTACCTTAGAACCTTCACGGTTCGGGAAGTTTCTGGTAGAATGGCGGATTGAAAACGCATTATTGGCAGGTGTATCACCCGCACCGAAACAAGGTCCACAGAATGCAGTCTTCACAATCGCACCTGTCTCGATCAGATCTGCCAGTCTTCCATTCTTCGCTAATTCCATATAGATCGGTGTAGAAGCAGGATATACACTTAACGTAAATTCATCTGCTCCAATATAAGAACCCTTCAGAATGTCTGCTGCTGCACAGATATTCTCAAATCCACCACCTGCACAACCGGCGATAATACCCTGATCTACATATAACTTACCATCTCTGACCTTATCTTTCAGTGTAAAGTCAACCTTACCGTCTAAGCTGACTAATGCACGTTTCTCACAATCCTCTAAAATATCCATTAAGTTTGCATTTAATTCTTCAATGGTATAGGTATTACTTGGATGGAATGGCATTGCGATCATTGGTTTTACCTTGCTAAGATCTACATATACAACTCCGTCATAATATGCAACTGCTCCCGGATTCAGTTCCTTATAATCTCCACTTCTTCCATGGATATCATAGAAATCCTTTACCTTATCATCTGTTTTCCAGATGGAAGAAAGAC
>JBNMIW010000368.1:0-2132 GCA_050873485.1 Lachnospiraceae bacterium
CACTCTTCAATGTCTTGTTATCCATCTGTTCTGAGAGCATGTCCAATGCCGTGATTACCGTAACACCTGCATTCAGGATACTCACCATCTGCTTACACAAGATAGAGAGATCTCTACTCTTAACCTTCTTCTTGCCCAGGCTGAAACCTGCCTTTGCTTCTCCTGCATCTTTCAGCTCTGTAACAGCCAAGCCTTCCGATTTCAGTTTCTCTTGTGCTTTCTCTCTGTCTGCTGCATCAATGGTACCTTTTTTCGCCTTACCATTCTTGTCAACAGCCTTATAATTAAACTGTGCCATACAACTCCTCCACCATTCGTCTCATTCTGGCTCTTAATTCATTCGGCATTCACCCGAACAAATTATGAACATTTTATTAACAATCTATTTCCTTTTTATGATAATAAACCATTTTGTTCAAAATTGCAATATTGAATTGATATAAAATCATTTTTTTATTAAATATAGACAACAACTTACATTTTCTTCTTCATTGCAACCTGATCCTGTGCATATATCAGTGCATTTTCACGACTAATTGCTCCTTCTTTGTACAATTCAAACAAATGATCATCCAATGTAATCATACCCATCTGTCTGCTTGTCTGAATTGTTGACTGGATCTGATGGGTCTTCGCTTCACGAATCAGACTTCGGATTGCCGGACTTCCGAACATTACCTCAAATGCTGCCACTCGACCTCTTCCATCTTCTGCCGGAACCAATGCCTGCGAAATTACACCTTCGAGAATCATCGCCAACTGTACACGAGTCTGCTGTTGCTGATGCGTCGGGAACACGTCGATAATACGGTCGATCGTATTCGCTGCACCAATTGTATGCAAAGTCGAGAATACCAAGTGACCAGTCTCAGCTGCAGTAATTGCAGTAGAGATTGTCTCTAAGTCACGCATCTCTCCTAACAGAATAATATCCGGATCTTCACGAAGTGCCGCACGTAATGCATTACCGTAACTCAGTGTATCCATTCCAACTTCACGCTGATTCACAACTGACTTCTTGTGATGATGCACATACTCGATTGGATCCTCCAATGTGATAATATGATCTGTCAGGTTCTCATTCGCCTTATTGATGATAGACGCCAATGTCGTTGATTTACCGGAACCGGTAGGTCCTGTTACCAGTACAAGTCCACGTTTCTTCTTATACAGCTCAACGACCTCACTCGGAATACCCAATTGATCCGGTCTCGGAATCACCGTCTCAACTCGACGATAAGCTGCTGCCATATTACCACGATCCATAAATACATTCACACGGAAACGTCCGGTCTCATCTGAATCAAACGAAAAGTCAACTTCTCCTCTTTCTTTCAAGATCTGTTTGTGACGTTCATTCATCGTAGCACCAATCATCTCTGCCGCATCCATCGGCTCTAACGGCGGACATTCTACTTCAATCAACTTACCGTTGATTCGGAGTTTCGGCGGAATTCCTACCGCAATATGTACATCGGATGCCTTCTGATCCACTGAAAATGCTAATAACTCTTTAATATCTATCATCTTTCTTCCCCTTTCAATTCCTCTGTCTTCACCAATTCCGTAAAATTATATTCAGCCTCTTAATACTGATCGCCGGCTTCGTAAACGATCTTACGCATCTCAGACATAGAAGTAATACCATTCAATACATGTCTGGCAACACTTAATTTCAATGTGGACATTCCCTCTGCCAAAGCCTGTCTCTCAATCTCATTTGCCGGAGCATTTCTTGCAATAACCTGCTGCAAACTTCTTGTAACCGCCATCATCTCGTAAACACCGATTCGTCCCGAAAATCCGGTATCATTACATAACGGACAACCATTCGGCTCGTAAATAACTACATCCTCTTCCGTATCCTCGACACCTAATAACTTCTTCTCATAATCTTCTGCATATCTTGGTTGCTTACATGTACACAACCTACGTACCAATCGCTGTGCAATAACACCTACTAACGCATCACCCGCCGTATATGGTTCAATTCCCATATCGATCAAACGTGTAACAGTAGAAGCTGCTGAGTTTGTATGCAATGTTGATACAACCAAGTGACCGGTAATAGCGGCCTTAACCGCAATATCCGCCGTCTCGCCGTCTCGAATCTCACCGATCATGATAATATC
>JBNMIW010000369.1:0-2130 GCA_050873485.1 Lachnospiraceae bacterium
GGTAAATGGATTCTTAACTATGAGCCAAAGAAGAAGCTTCCGATTGAAGACTTCTTACGTCCACAGGGCAGATTCAAGCATCTCTTTAAGAAGGGCAATGAAGATCTGTTAGTGCAGTTCCAGGAAGAGGTTGACCGACGCTGGGAGGATTTACAGTTCCGGTGTTCGCAGAACTAATTGCTAAGTATATTATTTGAAGATATCGTGGGTGTGAAGGAAATAAAGTATTTTCTTTTGCACATATAAATAAGAGGATTCTTACAGTTTGGCGAAGAATCCTCTTCATGTTATTATAGGGGTTTGAAGCTTGCAGAATATTTCTGCTTTGCTTCGTCAATTTTGTTTTGTTCGGCATCCGGTGTAGGATAGAATCCACGTTCATGCATGGAATGGAATACATCCTGCTGCATGGTATGTTCATCGGCTAAGATATCTAACATCGTAGAGCGAAGTCCTTCGTGAACACATTCATTTGAGAAGGTATTAAAGAGATTGGTCGCTGCCTTCTGTGCACCTAATGCATCGCCTAAGATTTCCTTTTCTTTATATTGATTCATCATGATAGCAAACTCCTTTCGTAATTATCCGAGATGATTATATAATTTGTTAAAATGTGACTGGTGACGTTTCGAGATCTCTTCCATCTCAGCACGGACATTGGCATCCTGTGCATGACCTGCTAACATCTGGAATTTCTTAACCAATAATTCTTCTTCTGACAACAGATCATTTAATGCGGATAACTCTTTTTCTGATAAATTACTCATTGAATGACTCCTTTCAATATTAATGAACGGTTATAGTATGAACAAAAGGAGAGCAGACTATACATTTTTATTTTGTAAGGAGAGATTGCCGGATGGTATCAAAATCGGCAGGACCAATATCAAGAAAACGTTTATGAAAGTCCTGATTGCTATAATTCTCCATTTTAAGATTGTGGTAAGCGGATTTCAAATCTTCAATTTCTAAATATCCGATAAAGTAGCTTAAGTAGTTAGAAGGAGATTCTACAACATAGGAGTATACATTTTCTGCGTAATAATCACGGAAACCATTTTCTTCAAAAAAATGTCTGGTATCATTGAGAGTCCATCCCTCATAGTTTACGCCCAGATCAATTCTGGAACACAGGGCAAGATTGATGATCGTGTCACTTTGATATAGCTTACAGAGACTGTTACCGTCTAATGGATAATCCAGATAAGGGAAAATGTTCATTTCGACATAAGATGCCCAGCCCTCAACATATCCCGGATGATCCAGTATCTGTCGGATCGGAGAAGGTCTGGTAGAATTAAAGTATACAGTCTGATACAGGTGGCCGGGAAATCCTTCATGGGCTAAGGTAGTAAACAGATTTCCATTTTCATCATTGGTATAGAGAGAGTTAATATAGATTGTATTGTTGGAATAATCATCAATAGCAGGAATCATATAAAATGCAGGACTTAACGAGGCTGCCAGACTTTTGGGTACCTGTTTTATTACATAATGTGGTTGCGTTTTTAGAACCGGATAGTCTTTTCGGATCATAAGAGAAAGAGCTTCTAAAATGGCTTCCGGGGAGTTATAGTACGTTTCTAACGGATGTTCGCAATAATACAGATAAGCGGTCTGATCGGTCAGGGCGATATTTAGGACGTTACCAAGTGTATCCTGTAATGCGTGGTCGGTCATGGTGATCAGATCGGTTATGGAACGGGATGAACCGGTAGCCTGTCGTACCAGATAAGAGTAATAGTCTTTGCCGGACGGGAGGGAACACAAACCATAGCATGTATCGGGTTCTATGAGAGAGTTTGGCGTTACCGGGGTATCTGTGTCTGTCTGGTTGGAATCGATAGAGGCGGTTTGTCTGTCACAATATGCATAGAGCGTTTCATAGGCGGGCAGGATGAATTTGCGGATAATGTCTTTATTCTGTAAGATGTATTTCTTTTTCTGAGAAGCAGAGAGAGACCCAATATCCTGTATCCTGGTGGAAAATGTCTCGGTAAAGCAGTTATCTGTTTCTTTCAGACTGGCAAGAAAAGTCTGAAGCTGCTGTTTGGTGGCAAGTGAAAGAAAAGAAGGTGCAGGGTATCCGAGAGACGTACGTTTTGTTTCATATTGCATAACATTGTTAAA
>JBNMIW010000370.1:0-2129 GCA_050873485.1 Lachnospiraceae bacterium
TCCGGTATGGGAGGATGGAACTTCTGCCTATACAATTAAGAAATTTGGTGTGGTGAACCGCTATGATTTATCAAAGGAATTCCCGGCACTGACACTTCGCAGGACCGGAATTAAGAGCTGTACAGATGAACTGCTTTGGATCTGGCAGAAGAAGTCGAATAACATTCATGATCTGAACAGCCATATCTGGGATAGCTGGGCAGATGAAGACGGTTCCATTGGAAAAGCCTACGGATATCAGATGCAGGTGAAACATCAGTATAAAGAAGGTATGATGGATCAGGTGGACCGTGTCATTTATGATTTGAAAAATAATCCGTACAGCCGCCGTATTATGACAAACATTTATGTACATCAGGATTTACATGAGATGAATCTTTATCCATGTGCATATAGCATGACATTTAATGTTACAAAAGAGCCGGGGAGTGATAAACTTACTTTAAATGGAATTCTGAATCAGCGTTCACAGGATGTTCTGGCTGCAAATAACTGGAATGTCTGCCAGTATGCCGTGTTATTACACATGCTGGCACAAGTATGCGATATGAAGGTAGGAGAATTCGTCCACGTTATCGCAGATGCACATATTTATGACAGACATGTGCCGCTGATCAAAGAACTGATATCCAGGGAGCCATTACCGGCACCGACATTCTGGCTGAATCCGGAAGTAAAAGATTTTTATGATTTCACACCGGATGATGTAAGACTTGATAACTATGAAACACATCCACAGATTAAAAATATACCGATTGCGGTTTAGGGAGTATATTATGAACATAATAGCAGCAGTAGATGCCAATTGGGCAATAGGAAATAAAAACAGACTTTTGACAAGCATTCCGGCGGATATGAAGTTTTTCAGAGAGAAAACAACCGGACATGTTGTAGTGATGGGAAGAAAGACTTTGGAGAGCTTTCCAAATGGATTGCCGCTTAAGAACAGAACGAATATCGTATTGACAGCAAACCGTTCTTATCAGGCAAAAGGCGCGATTATCGTGCATACAAAAGAAGAATTATTGGAAGAATTAAAGAAATATGATTCAGAAGAGCTGTATGTAATCGGTGGAGGAAGTATATATGAGATGTTACTTCCGTATTGTGATACCGCATATATCACAAAAATCGACCATGTATATGCAGCGGACACGTATTTTCCAAATCTGGATAAGATGGATGACTGGGAAATGACGGATGTCAGTGAGGAGCAGACCTGTTTTGATTTGGAATATGTATTTGCAAAATATGAGCGCAAATAATAAAAAAACGAATAGAAATAACGATAAAAATAATCTGCAAAAATTTATCCGTAGAGGAGGCAGTATGCTCTGTGTTATCATACTTTCGGTTGGCATGTTGTGTGGATGTGCCGTATCGGGGAGTGGTAATCAGGCGGATAATACTTCGAATTCAGAAGGAAAATTACGAGTTGTGACAACCATTTTTCCACAATATGATTTCGTGCGACAGATAGCAGGGGACAATGTATCACTTACAATGCTTTTAAAACCGGGCGAGGAGACACATTCTTATGAGCCGACACCACAGGATATTATAGCGATTCAGAATTCAGATTTGTTTATCTATGTCGGAGGAGAGAATGATGAATGGGTGGAAGATATTCTGGAATCTCCGGAGATGAAGCATGTAAAGAGACTTCGCCTGGTAGACTGTGTGAGCAGTGTGCTGGACGAGGAAGAAGTAGACGGTATGCAGGAGGAACGCGGCCATCATCATGAAGAAGAGTCCACGTTACATTCTGCTAATGAGACGGAAGAAGAGCACAATGCACATGTGCATACGATGGATGAACATGTGTGGACTTCTCCACGAAATGCGGTTGATATTGTAGCACATATTACGGATGAACTTTGTTCCCTGGATTCGGAGCATGCACAGGTGTATGAACAGAATGCGAATGATTATGAAGCACAGTTGAAAGAATTGGATGTGGAATTTCAAGAAGTAGTAAAGAACGCACAAAATCATACGATTTTATTTGGAGATCGGTTCCCGTTCCGTTACTTTGCGGCGGAATACGGATTGGATTATTACGCAGCTTTTTCGGGGTGTGCATCGGATACAGAGCCAAGTGCGGCAACGATGGCATTTCTGATTAATAA
>JBNMIW010000371.1:0-2128 GCA_050873485.1 Lachnospiraceae bacterium
GCCAGTAACACCTCTGGTTCATTTACCAATGCACGCGCAATGGCAGTCCGCTGTTTTTGTCCACCGGAAAGTTCTGCGACACGTTTCTTTGCCATATCCTGCATTCCCACTCTCTCCAATGCTTCCATTGCAACATGACGTCTATCCTTTCTCTTCTTCTTTGCAAGATTTAGCGGCAACATCACATTCTCAAGTACCGTATAATCTTCGATCAGGGCATAATCCTGCATTACAAGACCAATCGATTCATTACGGATCTGTGCCAATTTTGTCTCGGACAGATTCCGAATCTTTTGTTGTCCCAAATAATACTCTCCCTCATCATATGTATCCACACATGCAAGAATATGCAGCAATGTCGACTTACCTGCACCGGATTTCCCCATGATTGCAACCATCTCACCATCCTTGATCGTCAGGGAAACATCTTTCAGCGCAGTAAATGCATTTGCCTTCTTCTTGTTATAGGTCTTTGTAACATGTTCTAAACGTATCATATTATCCCTCTCCTTCCTTAAGCATTTCTCGTCTTTGTAAGAATATAAATTGCACTGCTTTTACGAATCACCAGACTTGGTAAGATCATAGCTAGTAGCAGATAAAAAATCTCTGCAACAACACATACTCCAACTTCCTGTAGTGTAAATGTAATTTGCGTTGAAAAATAGTATCTTCCCACCACAAATACTCTTACAACAATCGCCGCCAGAACAAATGCAATTCCCGTTTCAATCAGATTCACATACAAATTGACAACTGCACAATCCATCCATTTCATACCCGACATGTAATATACTGCATAATCATACATCTGCCGCCGCAACATAATTGCCCCACTGCATATCGCCGTTATCAAGGTCATTACAAAGCAGGCTACAATCACCGGGATCAAGGTATATACAATAAATCCCATCTGTCGGATAGAATTCTTATTGATATTTGGCAGATCTTCAAATTCGCTAATTGCCATCTTTTGATTCGACAATTCATTGATTACAATTTCTCGATTATATTCCGCCTCTTCATCACGAATATTTTTCTGGTATTGAAGCAGGCAGACATCCCACAAGCCATAATGAATATCTATTCCATCCTCTGTTTTCAGCCTCTCCGCTTCCTCTTTATCAAACAACACAAAACTGCCGGTCACCTTCACTTCTCCTAAATGAGTAAACATCTTGTTATAATCCGAACTTGAGACACGTTCTCCATTTGGATGACCAACAATGGTAGCATGATCATTTAATACACCGATCACTTTTACTTCAAATTCCTTCCCGCTTTTCGTATCTTTCCCATATAGAATTGTTCCCGGTTTCTGATTCTTCAACGTTCCCCCTACGATCACATGCAGCATCTTCTCGTCTTTTGGTGCATCCGTGAGCCACACTCCTTCAGACAGTTCCGGTCGATGCCGCTTTATAAGTTCCTTATCATATCCGATTGCGTAAACATCCTTATCCTCTGCAAACGAAAAATCCCCACCATAACATGCATATACTTTTGTCTTTTTAAATTTCTTCTCCAATGCGGCTGAATCTGTTTCCCCCATTCCGCCCTTAAATTCCATATAAATGCCGCCCGACGATAAACAATCTGCGAACTCCCGATAATCCTTTGTGTTATAGGAAATAATCGAACTTCCCGTAATCAACAGCAAAAATAGGAGAAACAATTCCACAATTGTAAATCCTGTCATCAAACGGCTTTTCTTCATCTGTTTCCAAGCAAGTATCCATTTCATATGCATTCCTCCCTACTGCAATCCCTTTACAATCGAACCCCGGCTATTCACAAGCACTCCGATAGTACACACAACGAAAGAAACCGCCAGATAAATACCAAACAACACCGCATAGATCCACCAACTATAAGCCATCGACATCCTTATGAAAAATCCACTGACTGCGGGCAAAATCCACAATTTGTAAATTACCGCCCCCAACAGATAAAAAGGAATCGTAAATAACAGGCATTCTGCAATATTCATACCGGCACATTTCCACCACGACATACCACAAATACGGAAAATGATCGATTCTCTTCGCCTGCGTTCCAACAAATAGGTATATAAGATCATATAATTTATCGCAACCAAAGCGGACATCACCGCGGCTAACACCAATAC
>JBNMIW010000372.1:0-2125 GCA_050873485.1 Lachnospiraceae bacterium
GGTGGATTGTAAATTCATCATTAGCTAAAACGGAAACAACGAATCCTTTGCTGAAAGCAAAAGCAAGTCAGGAAGCATTATGGATAAAGAAAATCTCTGAACATTCAGACGGTAATTTTGCAGTCATTGGTTGGATGTCAGATGAAGTGAAAAATGAGAATCTGAAGAAACTATTATAAGGAAGGTGACAACAATTGAAAAAAGAAGCCACAGGCATTAACTTTTTCCAGAAGTATCTTACAATATGGGTAATTCTGTGTATGGTAATAGGAATACTGATAGGAAAATTCATTCCAATCATACCAGATTTATTGGGTAAAATGGAGATTGCCGGAATTTCCATCCCGATTGCAATCTTAATCTGGATCATGATATATCCTATGATGTTAAAGGTTGATTTTCAGAGTGTGAAGCAGGTTGGGAAAAATCCCAAAGGTCTGATTGTTACATGGATTGTTAATTGGCTCATAAAACCATTTACTATGTATGGAATTGCATATCTGTTTTTATTTGTGGTGTTTGGAAAATTTATTCCTGCTCATCTTGCAACAGAATATCTGGCAGGTGCAGTCCTGCTAGGTGCAGCACCATGCACAGCGATGGTATTTGTATGGAGTACATTGACACACGGAAATCCGGCTTATACAGTAGTTCAGGTTGCAACTAATGACCTTATTATATTGGTAGCATTTGTACCAATTGTAAAATTCCTGCTTGGAGTTTCAAATGTAAGTGTTCCATATAGCACATTATTTATAAGCGTGTTTCTGTTTGTTGTTATTCCGCTTGTTGGAGGAGTACTTACAAGAGTCGGGATGATTAAGTTTAAAGGAATGGAGTATTTTGAAAATACATTTGTGCATAAATTCGACAATGTGACAACAATAGGATTGCTGCTTACCCTTGTACTTATATTTGCTTCACAGACAGAGGTTATTTTGTCAAATCCCATTCACATTGTATTAATCGCAATACCGCTTATCATTCAGACATTTTTTATCTTTTTCATTGCATTTGGGGCGTGCAGGATTATACAATTACCATTTGATGTTGCAGCTCCGGCAGGAATGATTGGTGCATCGAATTTCTTTGAACTGTCTGTAGCAGTAGCAATCGCACTATTTGGAACGACAAGTCCGGCAGCGCTTGCAACAACAGTTGGTGTATTGACGGAGGTTCCGGTTATGTTGACACTTGTAAAAATAGCAAATCATTTGAAGGGAGATTTTTATGAATAAGAAAAAGATTGTATTTGTATGTGTGCATAATTCATGCAGAAGCCAGATTGCGGAGGCATTGGGAAATCATCTCGCAGGGGATGTGTTGGAGTGTTATTCTGCTGGAACGGAGACGAAGCCACAAATCAATCAGGATGCAGTTAGGCTTATGAAGAAGCTGTACAATATAGACATGGAGAAAACACAATACAGTAAGACATATGACAAAATTCCAACACCAGACATTGCTATTTCTATGGGATGTGATGTTGGCTGTCCATATATCGGCAGGGATTTCGATGATAATTGGGGATTACCAGATCCGACAGGCGGCAGTGATGATGAGTTTATGGAGGTAATATCGGAGATTGAAGGAAATATTTTGAGATTGAAGGAAAGATTTAGTTAACAAAGATAAAGAGCGAGGAATAATGATATCCCTCGTTCTTTTTATGTAATCACATATTCAGATAGTCTTTTGCATCTGCCCACATCTGCATTGTTCCATCTAGATATAATCTTGCATATTCTAGAGGTTCATCAATCGCCAGTGCGTTTAATGAGCATTGTGAGTTTGGTGTAGTTCTTAGACCATCCTCCGCCTTATTACAGTCAATGCGTAACATATATCCGGCAGATGTATAAATGTCAATGCTGTTGTTGTACATGTTGTATTCTGCATAAATGGTATTCATGTTGTATCTCCTTCAAATAAATCAAAAATATCGAAGCATTTCAATCAGTTCACCATGTCAGTCTTATTTTGTGTTATACTGTTTTATAAGATTTTCCTTCCCTTACTTTTTCCCTTATCAGAGTTCGTAAACTTGTATGGGAAGATATAACACAAGGGAAAGTCTAAGGGAAAGCTCACCTGTCACAAACTTAGTATTTTCAAGGGCTTGTGA
>JBNMIW010000373.1:0-2114 GCA_050873485.1 Lachnospiraceae bacterium
CCTCTTGACAGTGCTAACAACTGGTGCTATAACATAGTTAAAGATAAGGAAAGGGATTAAGAAAGAGAATCCCGGAACCGAATCTTTGACATACAATTGACACTTCAGTTTCTCTGACAGTGCTAATCATACAAAAGTCTAAGTGCCTATGAGGATTCATAAGAATCCCATATTTCCGACACTTGTTGCAAGAAGGAAAGGAGTAATGACTTATGTTAACACCTAGTATTTTTGGAGAAAGTTTATTTGATGATTGGATGGATGACTTCCCGTTTGGCAAGGATTTTGAGAAGGAATTTGAGAAATCAATGTTCCCAGCTAAGAATCCATTGTATGGCAAACATGCCAAGAACCTTATGAAGACAGATGTCCGCGAGACAGATGATGCATATGAAGTTGATATTGATCTGCCGGGCTTCAAGAAAGATGAGGTCACTGCCCAGTTGAATGATGGTTATATTACCATTTCTGCTTCGAAAGGACTGGATAAGGACGAGAAGGATAAGAAGACTGGCAAGTACATTCGTAAGGAACGTTATGCAGGCAGCATGAGCAGAAGCTTCTATGTTGGCGAGGATGTCACACAGGATGAGATTTCTGCGAAGTTTGAGAATGGTATCTTGCAGTTGAAGGTTCCTAAGAAAGCCAATAAGGCAGTCGAAGGTAAGAATTACATTGCCATTGAAGGATAATGTGGTATCCATATAAGAGAGAAAAGAGGCGATAGATATGGATAAGAACCCAAAGCATCCTTTGAAGAAGAAACAGGCAAAGGATAAACAAAAAAAGAAACATGTATATGAATAGCAGATATATCAGGTTCCCCACCGGTGCAACAGTGCTGGTGGGGAACTTTTTTTGTTTTGGTATCCTTGATTGTAATGGAGTGGGTATTGACAAGGATTTGCCATTTATGTAAAATAAATGAGACAGTAAGTATCAAAAAGAGGTTATACATGAGCAAATCAGAAAAACAAATAGCAAAAGAAAACGAACGTAGGAAAAAAATATTGGATACTGCATTTCAAATCTTTGTAGAGAAAAAGATTGAAGGTGTGAGTATGGGGGAGATCGCAGAAGCGGTTGGCATTGGACGAGCCACATTATTTCGATATTATGCGAATAAGACAGAGCTTGTAATTGCAGTCTGTGCGGCACAATGGAAGGCATATCTGGATACATTGGATGCGAATCGTCCGATTTCGTCGGTCCATGATATTCCTGCGGTTGATCGATTTATATTTACATTGGACAGCTATATTGCAATGTATCAGAATCACAAGGATTTATTGCAATATAATGATAATTTCAACTATTATGTCACGCACGAAGGGGCAGCTCCAGAGCAGTTAGAGTCCTTTCATGCATCTTTATATTCTGTTGATACCAGATTGCATATGATGTATGAAAAGGCGAAAGAAGATCATACACTTCGAACGGATATTCCAGAAGATGAATTTATTCGTGTGACTGTGCATACAATGATGGCAGCATGTACACATTATGCAGGGGGATTTATCTGGGGTGCAGAGGATAACAAAGATTATACAGAAGAACTTATCAGGTTGAAGGAAATGATAGTAAATTACGCAACTTGTTAAGATACAAGTCATGGTGAACATGGCTGCGATATGAACAAATATCAAGAGATGTAACAAGGGTACATAGGGACGTGCATTTTGCATGAACAAAATGAAGGAGGGTAAATTATTATGAAAATGGAGACACAGCGGGAGAGGCACTGCCTGTCTGGTATTTTATTGATGATGATCGCGATTGCAATTGCGATGTTTACGAATACGAGAATGGTATATGCCGAGACGGAAACGGGGAATGGATATCACTATCAGAAGACCGGTGAGCCGTTGAAGAGGGAACTGGATGATTATAACAATATATGGCAGATCTATGCTTCTACGGAAGATGACAAATATATTGCTACCATTACATATGGGGGTGAGTATGCAGGAACCCGTTATGATGGTCAGTTTAATTTATTTTCAAGTTATAAAGAGGTGTTTGAACAATATAATGTCGTGCAAGTAGAAGTAGGCGAAGGACTGACTTATTACAATATTGCAATTATGCCTACAAATTTGCAGTATGAATATATC
>JBNMIW010000374.1:0-2110 GCA_050873485.1 Lachnospiraceae bacterium
AGGTTCTTACGAACCTAGCACCGTTGCGTATGAAGCATAGCGCAAGCGTGCCTGCGTACCATAAAGGCAAACATACATGGCCTATTCATATTCTTTCGCATGTGCCCCCACATATCATCCGTCTTACTCACGCTGTGCAAGGGAATAAGGTTTAGAGGAGAGGGGCATATAAACGTAGAATACTCAACCACAATCGATATGGTTTATTCATTTGCAGACAATGTTCATATGTGATCTCCTCGGATTGTTCGATACAATCTAAGATATCTTCCTTTACAGCAGTGATTTCCTTACAGTGATATAGGAATGTCGCACATTCAAAGTGGAGATACAGACTTCGGTAATCTAAGTTAATAGAGCCGACTACGCAATAATTATCGTCTGCAACCATCATTTTGGAGTGGATAAATCCGGGCGTGTACTCATAGATCTTTACACCGGCTTTTGTTAATGGTTCATAGAAAGAACGTGTAATCATGAATACGGTTTTCTTGTCCGGAACGTGTGGCGTGATAATGCGCACATCCACACCGCTTTCAGCTGCCAATGTAAGGGCAGTGATCATTTGCGTATCGACAATCAGATACGGAGTTGTGATATAGACGTATCTGGTTGCACGATGGATCATATTTAGATATACATTTTCTGCTACAACTTCTGAAAATAATGGATTATCCGCGTAAGGCTGTATAAATCCGTCACCGTGTTTTTGACAATCCTCCGGGAAATCAGAAGGTTGTGTGTGATACTTTTCGTAATCGACCGGAGCACCGGATACATGTTGCCATAATTGCAGGAACATCACAGTAAAATTCCAGGTGGCTTCTCCTTTTAGCATAACGCCGGAATCTTTCCAGTAGCCGGCAAGCTTTTGACGTTTATTAATGTATTCATCTGCCAGATTGATTCCTCCGGTAAAAGAGGTATGCCCGTCAATAACGGTGATCTTGCGGTGGTCGCGGTTGTTAAGTCGAAGAGAAAGCGTTGGACTAAATGGATTAAAGCAATAGCATTCTAATCCGTATTGCCGCAATTCTTCATAGTACATTGGTGGCAGAGTACGCACACTACCCATATCATCATAGATGATCTTGACGTCTACACCTTCACGGGCTTTACGAATCAGTACATCCAAAACACTGTTCCAGAATATACCATCATGTATAATAAAGTATTCCATGAAGATAAAATGCTTCGCTTTTTCCAATTCCTCTAATAGTGTGATATACATTTCTTCTCCGGATGCAAAATATTGCACCCGGGTATTCTGATATACCGGATATTTGGCCAGGTTATTAATGTAACTGGCTTGCGGTAAGGCATGTTTGCTATGTTCTTCAATCTTCTTTAGGACAACCGGATCTTGAGATAAATGTGTTTTGGATTCCGCTACTGCATCACGGATGCTCTGGCGAAATTTCCTTCGTGTGCTGTTGACAGATAACAGAAGATAGAAGAAACCTCCAAAAACCGGGATGATCAGTATTGTGATTCCCCAGGCTAATTTGTAGGATGGGTTGATTGGGCGGTTGATAATATAGAGAACGACAATGATGCTGATAGCAGTCATGATAGCCTGTACGATTACATATTGTTCGCGCAATTGCATATACACAAATATAAAAAACGCAACCTGCAACAGGCATAATACACCAACCCATACCAATTTATCGATGAACATGGTATAGTCACCGCGTTTTCTTTCATTGTCGATTACATTTTGTCTGCTCATATTGTTCTCCTATGTTAAATAATATGTCTCGATTTATTTTTGTTGCCATCTTCCGGCAGCACCGCAAGGCGGAATCAGACCATTGGATGAAACCGGTAATCCGATTTCGTCGGAAGTTACGGTTCCACCATGCTTTGCAACGACTTCGGTTGAGATCAAGTAAGTAAGGACAGCGGGTGCTAATCCGGTTGTATAGGAATTCACAAGGAAGAAAAGAGGATCATCGCTTAATAGTTTTTCACATAAAGCGATAAATGGATGGATCTTTTCTTCGATCTTCCAGATTTCGCCCTTTGGTCCTCTGCCATAAGATGGCGGATCCATAATGATCGCGTCATAATGATTGCCCCTGCGGATCTCGCGTTCTACGAATTTGAC
>JBNMIW010000375.1:0-2109 GCA_050873485.1 Lachnospiraceae bacterium
GACATGATGTCGCCTGTGCGGTATCCGTCTGTCAGGACTTTCTGTACAGCTGCCTCTACTGCGTCTGCCTCTTCGTCAAGGTTGAGTGAGTAGCGGAGCAGCATTGCTGCGGAAAGGATCGTTGCGATCGGGTTTGCTTTACTCTGTCCTGCGATATCCGGTGCCGAACCGCCACTTGGCTCATAAAGTCCGAACTTCGTCTCATTCAGACTTGCACTTGCCAGCATTCCGATGGATCCTGACACCATACTTGCCTCGTCGGAAAGGATATCCCCGAACATATTCTCAGTCAGGATGACATCAAACTGCTTCGGATCTTTTACCAGCTGCATTGCACAGTTGTCAACCAGCATATGCTCCAGTGTAACTTCCGGATAATCTTTTGCAACTTCTTCTACTACTTTTCTCCAGAGTCTTGAAGAATCCAGCACATTCGCTTTGTCGACGCTTGTCACTTTCTTTCTTCTCTTCATTGCAATGTCAAACGCGCGGATCGCAATCCGGCGGATCTCATTCTCATTATAGGTAAGTGAATCGAATGCAGTCATCACACCATCCACTTCTTCTGTCTTTCTCTCGCCGAAATAAAGTCCGCCGGTCAGTTCACGCATAATCATCATGTCAAATCCGTCTCCGATGATATCGTCACGCAGTGGACACGCTTCCTTTAATTCTTCATAAAGGTATGCCGGTCTTAAGTTAGCAAAAAGGTTCAATGCTTTTCTTAATTTTAAAAGACCTGCCTCCGGGCGAAGGGATGGCTCTAATTTGTACCAAGGGGATGTTGCTGTATTTCCTCCGATGGAGCCCATCAGAACTGCATCTGCTGCTTTTGCATGTGCAATGGCATCATCGGTCAGCGGTACACCGGTTGCATCGATAGAACAACCGCCCATCAGTATCTCGTCATATCTAAAGGTGTGTCCGAACTTTGCTCCAATGGCATCTAACACCTTTCTTGCTTCGCTTACAATCTCCGGTCCGATTCCGTCACCGGCAATTACTCCAACATTATAATTCATGGGTAAATCCTTCTTTCTTTTCCTATTGCATGCATACCAATTTCATAACTACTGATTATGGTAATGCTCATTATCCTATATCATAGCTTATTTATCCGAAGAATTCAATAAATTTTACCATTATAGTTTCTCATAGTATTTATAATCTGTGGTTATAATCTATTCTTTTGGTATGATTTGTTGTTATTATACAAATCTTTTTCTTGTCAGAATGGGATTGGTACAGTAGACTTGAAGTAAGTATTTTATAGGAGTTGAGGAAGACTCTAGGATTTATCAGATATGGATGCGAAGCGAACCGGTAAGGGGCATCAGGCATTTCCAAAATATGCTTGACATCGTACGGCAACCGGTGCAGATTCACATCCTTGTTCAGACTGCACCTCACCGTCACATCCATGTGCCGGTGTTGCCTGATATTGTACGAAATGCCAGGTGCCTCTAACCGATTGCTTCAAGCATCCATATTCCGATGAATCATAGTGCCTGTTCCCTCTCACACTATAAAACATATTATATTCGCAAGGAGGATTTTCAAATGCCATTTATTAACGTGAAAACTACTGCTACTTTAGATATTGCAAAAAAAGATGCCCTTTCCAAGTCTCTCTGCATCATTACCAGAGACTGCATCGGCAAAGGTGAGAACTGGGTGATGACCGGATTCGAGGGGAATGCTTCTCTTTGCTTTTTAGGAAGCACCAAAGACATTGCTTATGTAGAAGTGAAATGCTACGGCTATCCGACCAAACCGCAGATGAATCTTATGACAAGAAAGGTCTGCACGCTTTTAGAGGAAGAACTTGGTATTCCGAAGAAACGAATCTATGTTGCTTACTTCCTAACCGAAGACTGGGGATGGAACGACAGTAACTTCTAAGAGAGTAGAAAAGGGAGTTTATCACAATGTGATATTCTCCCTCTTAACTATCAACCATCTTCTATCAAGTATCTTACAACAATACTAATATTTCTATCTTCTTTTACCACAAATCATATTTTTTCATGGTTTCTGCATTTCGAAATTCATGCTTCTCATAATAGCCAATCAGCTTTCCTTCAGCATCTCTTAGTGCCACCATATAGA
>JBNMIW010000376.1:0-2100 GCA_050873485.1 Lachnospiraceae bacterium
ACTTGCAAAGTTTGGATCATATGCCGCTGACACATCGGAAGATAACATATAAGATCCTGCTAAACATCTCTTTAATTTCAATTCTGAATACTGTCCCATTGCATCCATCAATTCCGCCACTGTATTTTCAAAGAACTTAGACTGCATACCGGTTGCACCGACTGAACCGATCTCTTCCTTATCTACTAACAGGCAGCATGCGGTTCGTGTGACTTCTCCCATATCAAACATTGCAGCAGCAGAAGTATACGCACATACTCTGTCATCCTGACCATATGCCATGATCATAGAAGCATCTAATCCTGCCTCTCTTGCCTTACCTGCCGGAACAATCTCCAACTCTGCGGATAAGAAATCTTCTTCTTCCATATCATACTTCTTTTTCAGGATTGACAATACCATCTTCTTAACCGGCTCTTTTTCTTCCTTTGCCAAAGGTCTGCTGCCAACTAAGATATCTAACTGTTCGCCCTCTACTACTTTTGCAGCCTTCTTATCCATCTGCTCACCTGCAAGATGAATCAACAGGTCGGTCACACAGAAGATTGGATCGTCTTCCTCTTCACCGATCACAATATCCACTACTTCTCCATTCTTCTTCGCAACCACGCCATGAATTGCAAGAGGAAGTGTAACCCACTGATATTTCTTAATGCCACCATAATAGTGCGTATCTAAATATGCCAGATCCGTATCTTCATAAAGCGGATTCTGCTTGACATCCATTCGTGGAGAATCAATATGTGCACCAAGGATATTCAAACCTTCCTCTAATGGTGCTGTACCAATCTGGAACAAAGCAATCGCCTTTTTCATATTAACAGCATATAATTTATCGCCTTTTTTAATCTTCTTGCCGGATTTAATCACATTTTTCAAATCCCGATATCCTGCTTTTTCTGCTAAATGTACGATATACTTTACACATTCTCTTTCTGTCTTTCCATTATCTAAGAATTTCCGATAATCCTTACATAATTTTTCTAACTCTTTTGTTTCCTTTTTGTCATAATCTTTCCATGCGTTTCTACGTTCCATGATGTATATGCCTCCTTAACATATTTATGATTTATAACATTCCCAATCCATTCACTTTCATTCTGCATCCAGTGAAGAATTCTCATCTTCTTCTAATGCCAGTGCTCCGCGCATCTCTAATAAGGGTCCACCGGTTCCTTCAATGTAATCCTTCGTGATCGTAACTCGTCCGATGTTATCGTCTCTCGGAATCTGATACATGATATCCAACATAAATTCTTCTATAATCGCACGAAGTGCTCTGGCTCCTGTATTCTTCTCCAATGCACGTTTTGCAATTGCGTGGTAGGCGCTGTCATCAAACCGTAAATCTACACCATCTAATGCCAGTAATTTCTTATACTGCTTTAAGATTGCATTCTTTGGCTCTTTCATGATCTGGACTAACATATCCTCATCCAGTCCTTCCAATGTAAAGAGAATCGGCAATCGTCCTAAGAATTCCGGTATCATGCCAAACTCTCTTAAATCTTCAACTGTGATCTTCGAAAGAAGATTGCGATCTTTATCATATTTGTCTTTCAGATCCGCCTGGAATCCAATCGAAGATTTCTTATTTAAGCGAGCTTTGATAATATCCTCTACATCCGGGAATGCCCCTCCACAGATAAATAAGATATTCCGTGTATTCATCGTTGTCAGTGGAACCATCGCATTTTTACTGCCGGAACCAACCGGAACCTCAACTTCTGCTCCCTCTAATATTTTCAGCAATCCCTGTTGAACCGCTTCTCCACTCACGTCTCTTGAATTGGTATTCCGTTTCTTTGCAATCTTGTCAATCTCGTCAATAAATACAATACCACGTTCTGCTTTATCTACATCATTATCGGCTGCTGCCAGCAGCTTCGACAATACGCTCTCAACATCATCACCGATATATCCCGCCTCCGTTAACGTCGTCGCATCTGTAATGGCGAGCGGTACATTTAATATACGGGCAATCGTCTTAACAAGATACGTCTTACCGGATCCGGTTGGTCCAACCATCAGCATATTGGATTTTTCAATCTCAATATCATCCATAGAATCTGTCAAAACTCTCTTATAATGATTATATAC
>JBNMIW010000377.1:0-2077 GCA_050873485.1 Lachnospiraceae bacterium
GTAGCCGCTTATATGGGACAAACCGCTATCAAAGTAAAAGAAGTTGTCGACCGTGCAAAAGGTGGCGTTTTGTTTATTGATGAGGCCTATGCACTTGCAAACGAATCCCGTGAGGGAGATTTTGGTCAGGAAGCTATTGATACATTAGTAAAAGCAATGGAGGATAATCGTGACGATCTGATCGTAATCGTTGCAGGATATCCGGAAGAAATGGATACCTTTATTCAGGCAAACCCGGGATTGAAATCAAGATTCCAGAAAACCATTTTCTTTCCGGATTATAATGCAGATGATCTCTTCCGCATATTTGAGAAATTCTGTAAAGAAAGTGATTATATCTTAAGTGAAGAAAGTTGCTCCTATTTAAAAGAAAAACTTGCTGATTTCAGTCAACACACCGATCGTTATTTTGGAAATGCCCGAACAATCCGCAATTTCTTAAATATTGCCATCAGTGAACAGGCCAATCGTCTTCTTACGGAGAATGCCACTTCCAAAGAAGATCTGATCACATTGCAACCAATTGACCTTGCAGCAATTTTCGAGAATCAGGAGGATAAAGCATGACATTATTAGCTTACCAGATATTTCAGACAGTCGTAGAGCAGGGAAGCTTTCAAAGGGCGGCAGAACTATTAAATCTAACTCCTTCTGCCATCAGCCATGCCATCTCTACTGCAGAAAAGGAATTAGGTTTTCCTTTGTTTAACCGTAACAAAAATGGTGTCACCTTAACGAGCTATGGTGAAAATCTTCAACCATACATATTGACTGTTTTAAACAGTGATGCAAAATTACAACAGGCGATCCTGGAATTCAACGGATTAACACATGGTTCGGTGAAGATTGGAACATTTTCATCTGCTTGTAATAACTTTATTCCAGACATCGTAACTACATTTTCGAAATTACATCCCAATATTGAGATCAAGATCTATCAGGGAACATATGACGATGTATACAATTGGATCAAAACCGGCGTTGTCGATCTTGGATTTCTTTCTGAATCTAGTTGTAAAGACCTTCCGATCACCGCATTATACGAAGATGATCTGTTATGCATTGTCCCAAAACATTTTAAAACAAAACACAAAAATTATATTGAATTAACAGAATTAGACGGTCAGAGTTTCGTTTCCCAAAGCGAAAGTACCGATGCAGATATTCAAAAATTATTTCAGAAATATCAACTTACCATTCATTCGTCCTGCCATGTCGTGGATGACTTAAGTACCATCGCCATGGTAGCCGCCGGGTTGGGTGTCTGCATCATGCCACGTTTGGTTATGCAGAATATTCCTTATGAAGTGGATATGTATCCGTTAAAACCTTCTGAACAGCGAATCATCGGTATCTGTTCCCTAAATCCGGATCTGATGGCTCCCGCCGTGAAATCAATGTACAAACATATTCAAAAATATTTCCAGAAATAAAAAATGGTATCGAATGGAATCATCCATTCGATACCATTTTTATTATATTCAGTTTGATTACTCAATCTTTGTCTTACCACCCATATATGGCTGTAATACCTTTGGAATATTCACAGTTCCATCTGCATTCAGATTGTTCTCTAAGAACGCGATCAACATACGAGGTGGAGCCACTACTGTATTATTCAATGTATGAGCAAAATACTTTCCATCCGGACCATCTACACGGATCTTCAATCTTCTTGCCTGTGCATCTCCTAAATTAGAACAGCTTCCTACTTCGAAATACTTCTTCTGTCTTGGAGACCATGCCTCTACATCAATAGACTTCACTTTCAGATCAGCCAGATCACCGGAACAACACTCTAATGTACGAACCGGAATATCCAGACTTCTGAACAGATCTACTGTATTCTGCCATAATTTATCAAACCACATCTTGCTGTCTTCCGGCTTACATACAACGATCATTTCCTGTTTCTCAAACTGGTGGATACGATATACACCACGTTCTTCAATACCATGTGCACCCTTCTCTTTACGGAAACATGGTGAATAACTGGTCAATGTCTTTGGAAGTTCCTCTTCCTTTACAATCGTATCAATGAATTTACCGATCATGGAATGCTCACTGGTTCCGATCA
>JBNMIW010000378.1:0-2074 GCA_050873485.1 Lachnospiraceae bacterium
AACACTGTTGCCGTTGTTTCCGATGGTAGTGCTGTTTTAGGTCTTGGTAACATCGGTGCTGCTGCCGCAATGCCTGTCATGGAAGGAAAGGCTGTATTATTCAAATCATTTGGCGATGTAAATGCCGTTCCGATCTGTTTAGATACACAGGATACCGACGAGATCGTGGAAACCGTTATCCGTATTGCTCCTGCATTCGGAGGAATCAACTTAGAGGATATCTCCGCTCCTCGTTGTTTTGAGATTGAACAGCGTTTAAATGATGCCTTAGACATTCCGGTATTCCACGACGATCAGCACGGAACCGCTATCGTAGTGTTATCCGGTATCATCAACGGCTTACGAATTACCGGCAAAAAGAAAGAAAACTGCAAGGTCGTTGTCAATGGTGCAGGTTCTGCCGGTATTGCGATCACAAAATTATTATTAACCTACGGCTTTACCAATGTGATCATGTGTGACCGTAACGGGATTATCCATAAAGATTATGAAGGACTGAACTGGATGCAGCAGGAAATGTTAAAGGCAACCAATTTAGAAAACCAGACCGGTACACTTGCCGATGCATTAAAAGGTGCCGATATCTTTGTTGGCGTATCCGCTCCGGGTATCGTATCTGCAGATATGGTTCGTTCTATGAATTCGGATTCTATCTTATTTGCAATGGCCAATCCAACTCCTGAGATTATGCCCGATGTCGCAAAGGCTGCCGGTGCGAGAATTGTCGGAACCGGACGTTCCGATTTTCCAAATCAGGTAAATAATGTAGTTGCATTTCCTGGTATTTTCAAGGGGGCATTGGAAGGACGTGCCTCTATCATCACAGAAGAAATGAAACTTGCTGCAGCAGAAGCCATTGCCGGATTAGTATCGGATGATGAATTGAACGATGATTTTATAATGCCGGAAGCATTTGACCCTCGTGTAGCAGAGGTCGTAAGCGAGGCTGTCAAATCTCACATTAAGTAATATTTTTTTGAAACGAGGGTATTATGACAAGCGAAGGATTAGTATTATACAAATTAATGATTTTATATATGTTGGATCGTGTAGATTTTCCTTTGACAGGTTCCCAGATTTCCCAATTCATTTTAGACAAAGGTTATACCACTTATTTCAACCTTCAGATTGCACTGAATGAATTGATTGAAAATGATTTCATCAAACCGACAACAGAGCGAAATCATTCTCTTTACGAGATTACAGATCAGGGAAAAGAAGCATTGGAATTGTTTGAATTTAAGATTTCGGACGCCATCAAAATGGATATACTCAATTACTTAAAGGAACAGAAAATTGAGTTGCGCAACGAATCGGCAATTTCATCCGACTACTATCCTTCCAATAATGAATATATCGCTCAATGCAGCATAAAAGAAAGAAATCAGACCTTACTAGAGATCAAACTGACAGTTCCTACGCAGGAACAGGCAATTCATATATGTGATTCCTGGAAAGAAAAAAGCGAAGATATCTATCAATATCTGATCACGCAAATATGGCAGGTGTAAACACCTGCCATATTTTTATGGAATCATTCATCAGACTCCTATTCTATTGCATGATCTCTTCAATATAATCCAATATCTCATCCCGTCCCTGTTTTGTAAGTGCCGAATACGGAAATAGCAGATCTTCTTTTGCCATCTCCAATTTTGTACGAATGATCTTAATATTCTTCTGAAGCTGAGAACGTTTGATCTTATCCGCTTTTGTTGCAATAATGACCGGTGTAAATCCGTTATGGCAGATCCAGTCATACATCATTTTATCATTTGCTGACGGTTCATGCCGGATATCAATTAACAAAAAGACCAGCACAAGTTGCTTTGAGGTATGAAGATAACGTTCGATCATCTTTCCCCATTTTTCTCTCTCGTTTGCTGATACCTTGGCATATCCATATCCCGGCAGATCCACAAAATAAAAAGAATCATTAATATGATAAAAATTAATTGTCTGCGTCTTGCCCGGCTGGGAAGATGTTCTTGCCAACGCCTTTCGATTCAACAGACCGTTGATCAAAGATGATTTTCCAACATTTGATTTTCCCGCAAAAGCAATCTCAAGTCCC
>JBNMIW010000379.1:0-2066 GCA_050873485.1 Lachnospiraceae bacterium
AAACACTATTCAATTTTTAAAATATATGATAGAATGCATATAATAAAAAGTTAAGGAGATGAGCCGGATGGGACGATTTGTAAATCCAAGTAATAGTGCATTTCAGGATGTGCTTAATTCAAAGATATATGTTGATAAGACCGAGTTGCTTGCCTATACGAATCGGGTGATGGATACAACTGCGAAGTTCATATGTAACAGTCGTCCGCGAAGATTTGGAAAATCCATTACGGCAGATATGCTCACAGCCTATTACAGTAAGGGCTGTAATTCTGAGACGATGTTTTCGGATCTGCAGATTGCAAATCACGAAGATTATAAGAAATACCTGAATCAATATGATGTTTTGCATTTTGATGTGCAGTGGTGTATAGAACCAGCAGGTGGAGCAGAACGGGTGATAAATTATATCACAGAAACAACAATTGCGGAATTGAGAGAGTATTATCCGAATGAAATCCCATCCAATGTTGTGTCGCTGGCAGATGCATTGTCGTGTATTAATGCTGCAACTGGGAAAAAGTTTGTGGTTATTGTAGATGAATGGGACGTATTGGTTCGAGATGAAGCCATGAACGAGGAGATTCAGGAGGAATATATAAGTTTCCTGCGAAGCTTATTTAAGGGCAGTGAACCTTCAAAATTCATTCATTTGGCATATTTAACAGGAATATTACCGATCAAGAAAGTGAAGACACAGTCTGCACTTAATAATTTCGATGAATTTACAATGCTGGACGCTGGGGAATTGGCATCGTTTGTTGGATTTACGGAAGAAGAGGTTCGGAAGCTATGTGATACTTATCGGCGGGATTATTCTAAAGTAAAATGCTGGTATGATGGATACCGGCTGGATGGTTATGAGGTGTATAATCCGAAGGCGGTTGTCAGTATCATGCTGAAGGACAGATACAGGAGTTATTGGTCACAGACTGGTTCGTATGACGCGATTGTTCCATTGATCAATATGGATTTTGACGGTTTGAAGACAGCGATTATTGAGATGTTGTCAGGAAATCTCGTAGAGGTGGATGTTTCATCATTTCAAAATGACACAGTCAGCTTTGCAAACAAGGATGACGTGCTCACATATTTAATTCATCTGGGATATCTGGGTTACGATCAGGAACATGGAACAGCATTTATTCCAAACGAAGAAATACGACAGGAATTAACGAATGCGACAAAGAGAAAAACATGGAATGAGTTGGTTGAATTTCAGAAACAATCAAGAGAGTTGTTAGATGCAACATTAGACAAACAGGCGGAGTTGGTGGCAGAGAAGATAGAACAGATACACATGGAATATGCATCGGCTATTCAATATCATGATGAAAATTCCCTGAGCAGTGTGTTGACGATCGGTTATTTAAGTGCAATGCAGTATTACTTTAAGCCAGTGAGAGAAATGCCGACAGGACGTGGATTTGCAGATTTTGTATTTCTGCCAAAACCGGAATATGTACAGGATTATCCGGCTCTTTTGGTAGAATTGAAATGGAATAAAAATGCGGAAACAGCGATTGACCAGATAAAAGAGAAAAAGTACCCGCAATCCATACTTGAATATACAGGAAACATCTTATTGGTTGGTATCAATTATGATAAGAAGAGTAAAGAACATCGTTGCATAATTGAAGAATATAATAAATAATGCAGAAAAAGCCAGTCATTTATGGCTGGTTTTCTTCTTGTAGGAGGAAGATCTATGACAATGATGCGGACAAGAGAAGAAGCCTTAGCGTTTGCATTGTCGTTCCCGGATACATATCAGGATGCACCATTTCATGATGATAACTGGCAGCTGGTGCGTGTGAAGGGGAGCAAGAAAGCGTTTTTGTGGACATATGAACGGAATGGATATATGAATCTGAATGTCAAGGTAGATCCGGAGTGGCGTGATTACTGGCGGGATGCTTTCGCGTCAGTCGTGCCGGGCTGGCATCAGAACCGGGAGCATTGGAATACGATTATCTTAGACGGAAGTGTGCCGGAGGATGCGGTGCGGGAAATGATCACGGAGAGCTACCGGCTTGTCACTGATAGTCCGTCGAAGCGGATCTATG
>JBNMIW010000380.1:0-2056 GCA_050873485.1 Lachnospiraceae bacterium
CCTGTGCGCGATCCTCGAACAGTTACATCTGCACAATCCGGCTATCATCCACCGGGATGTAAAGCCGTCGAATGTCATCATTACCAGCTATAACCGAGCCGTGCTACTCGATTTCAACGCTGCCAAATACCATGCAGCGGCGAAAGCTTCTGATACAATCCTGCTTGGCACACAGGGGTATGCTGCCCCGGAACAATATGGTTTCGGACAATCATCCCCACAGACAGATATCTATTCTTTAGGAATCCTTCTGAAGGAAATGGCGCAAGCATCGCATTGCCAGAACCCATATATCGATGCAATTATTGCCAAATGCACGCAGATGAATCCGGCGGAACGGTATCAAAGCATTGAGGAACTGCGCGGAGCATTACTTCCCAATCAGGCAGATTCCCCGCAGGCACAGCAGGAACAGGCTTCTAAGAGCAGTCATATGAAGTATGTTCCGCCCGGTTTCCGTTCCAGAACCCCTTGGAAAATGGCGGTTGCACTGCTCACCTACATATTCCTGACATGGTTTTGCTTAACCCTGAAAGTCAAGAATACCTTCGGTGCATCACTGTGGGTAGAGCGTGTATTTGCACTCATTATGATGCT
This sequence comes from Lachnospiraceae bacterium, assembly GCA_050873485.1. Classification (GTDB taxonomy): domain Bacteria; phylum Bacillota; class Clostridia; order Lachnospirales; family Lachnospiraceae; genus CAG-590. The sequence continues at coordinate 598 of JBNMIW010000380.1, forward strand.
TTTTATCGTTGCATCAATCTTCAACTATGTCGATGTACGAAAACTCATGCCCCTATGCCAACATAACAAAAAGGTAATTCGTATATTTGGTGTAGTCATATTAGACGTTCTCGTTGTATTCGGATTGATTGTTGTCATGGCGATTGTACAATCATTCTGTCCGAATTCATAAATTTTCTTATAGAATATCACTTTTTTGGCATAAAAAATACCACCGTTGCGGTGGTATTTTATAGCCGCTATAACCTAATATCTCCAGCTCTCTATCGCACTTACATTGCCCTGTTCATCCAGCTTTATACCAAACCATTCCATGGTTGGGTTCCCGTTATCCCCTCCACGTTCACACAAATCCTTTATGATTTCTTCCATATTTGTCCCATATGGTACAAATATATGTGCATTCTCAACCACAATATCTTCTCCGCCTAAATCCCAATAACCTTCATCATATGCATCAATTTTCGGCACCAGGTCATTATGAACACCGGCAGTATTTCCATTATCTCCAATAAAGTCACAATGTGGTCTATCATTATAATTGGTCATATATGACTGCATCGTATAGGTAACACCCAGATTCGTCATCGTTGTATCATTTACTGTGTAATAATAATCATATGCCGTATAATCCTCCGAAGATGCCCATTCATTTACCACAGCCTGAGCACTATCCCAATTCACAGCCTGTTCCACAAATTTGTGATATTTCTCATCCGACATCCGATCCTGTATCGTTAACTTGCCAACCAGTTCATAGCCACTTCCCGTGTCCGTAATATCAAACCGGTATCGTTCATATGACGCTTCGTTCAATCCCATTTCCTCAGATTCCATAGATATCATATTCGTTTCGAATTTGCTATATAAATCATGCCCGTACAAAATACTTATATCCGGCTGATCATCCGAACCAGGATCACTGCCTGTACGATCAGAATCGCTACCTGTATGATCGGAATCGCTGACTGTATGATCACCCAGCATCTCCATCCCTGCCTCAGTTGTGATATTATTCTTCGATGCATCCTTTCTTGCTACAAATACATACACAAGTTCTACCACAAGTACCACTGTCACAAGTGCAATCGAAACAATATAAAACCATAATTTTTTCTTACTCATAATCCCTTCAATCCCTCATCTTGTATGCAATTCTTCTTACCACTCAACTACCGATATAATCCTACCTTACCATCTCCATAATCGAATATATTTTTCATCGCAATATCCTCTTCCTCGAATTCATACTCTTCTCCCCCCCGCTCTTTACTTCTCATGTTATCCTCTAAATACGTTTCCGCAGAGTATCTTAATATACAAAACTATTTAAATTATAGCTGACTTTTTTCAAACAATCAATCATATACTTTTTTTATTCAATTGTGCTTATTTTTGACTGAATGATGTTATTTTGCTACATGAATCGCCAAAAATCATCATTCAGTCAGGATTTTGC
>JBNMIW010000381.1:0-2054 GCA_050873485.1 Lachnospiraceae bacterium
ATTCTTCTCAATAGCGAGTTTGCCTTTGAATCCATCCCCTTCTACCGCCATAATAAGCAGATGATTTTCTGTATCAATGACTAAAATGTCATCCCCATTAACCGTTTTCAGACCTAATTTTGCATCCAGATCCTCGATATGAATATCATCATACCCATTCTTTGTCAGATTCGGATGTTCTTTCAGATACTGCTTTACGGAATCAGAATCCAGTTCCCAATAAAGCTCCAGAAAATCCTGTTGATCAATATCTTCCAGTTCTTCTTCCCAATGACTGTCTGCATTTTTCTGTTTGTCAAGATCCTTCAAACGTTCTGCCATCACCTTATCGATCACACTCTTCGGAAAAAACATCGTGGCAAGCCATTGATGACTGTTGGTTGTCATGGCTGTTTCGATATATATGGTTCTCCACTTTGCAATAACCGGAACCGAAGAATAGACAATGGTCAGATACATTCCGACCAGGATACATAACGTAACCCCTATACGAAACACCCTGTCTTTCCACGTAGTTTTCCTCTTTTCCGGTTCCTTGTTCTCTGGTTCTTCTCCTATTAAACTCTCCCACTCAATAATTTCATTTTCTTCTTGCGTTTTTTTGCTCATGAACTCCATCCTTTAAAAGTTTAGTGCTTGCACATACCGCGTCTCAAACTGTGGCAGGTCTGCCAACTCAAAACCCGTAGTCCGGGAAATGATCTCTTCACACCTCTTTTGCATGGTGTCAGGCTGAAATAAGAATTCAGCCGCACCTTTCAAAGAAGAATTGCCTGAAACTGTTATCTTACCACGCCATTCTTTGGGGAGCAGACCAACGGTAAATGCATCTCTGACATCCATGTAAAAACCGAATCCTCCGCTAATATATATATTTCCTATTTCAGAAAAAGATATTCCTGCTTCGTCTGCTAAGCAACAGATTCCGGAATATATGGCACCCTTTGCCAATTGAAAATTCCGGACGTTTTGCTGATGTATCACAAAGCCCTTGTCAATCTCAATACCTTTTTCAAAAAACGGTTCCCGGATCACACCATTATGATCGATCAGTTTACGTTTTATACAGCTAGCGATCGCATGGATACTTTCACTTCCGTAAACCGCACCGGATATTGCATGGTCAAATACCGGACCACAGGCTGTCGATGCCGCATATCCTTTTGTGCTATTCAACAGAAGCAATTCTCCATTTGTTCCCAGGTCAACCAACAGATCATATACATCCGTCTGTCCCATCTGTAAGTAAGCGGCTCCTGTTAAGATATCCGCGCCGACAAATGCGGATAATCCCGGCGGATAAACCACTGAAATACCTTTGCCAAACACCGTCATATGCTCCACTGCCTTATCTAACGTAACCGCTTCAAATGGTGCATAAGCAAGTCCCTGTACGGATAGTCCCCGTAATAAATGCTGCATCGTTGTATTCCCACTGATCACAATCGTTGCAATACAGGATTGTTGTTCTCCGAGTAATCGTTCCAATTCCGCAAAGATTGCATCCCACACGATAGATTTCAATGTATCCGCCATCCGTGGTTCATCTATACAATGCCGGATTCTCGTAATTACATCTGCCCCATAACGATACTGTGGATTCGGAAATGTAATCTCTCCGATATTATCTTTTGAATTCATATCAAAACATTGGATTGCAATTGTGGTGGAACCCAAATCCACCGCAACTCCAATCTCTTCTATGTTGCATCCAGCCATACACTTATTCCTATTAATTAAAAAATATTCTTTGGACTCTTCTCCACCGGACGATATCCTTTTTCAGAAAGCACCTGAATAATCCGCTCTTTATGTTCCGGACCAAACGCCTCTAATGTAATGATCAATTCCACCGCAGAATTACGATTCAGGCTGACAAACTGGTTATGCTCAAGCTTGATGATATTACCCTGCATTTCTGCAATAATGGAGCTGACATTTTTCAGTTCACCCGGCTTATCCGGAAGTAATACGGATACTGTAAAGATACGGCTTCTTGCAAACAAACCATGCTGAACAACCGAAGCCAATGTAATGACATCCATGTTACCACC
>JBNMIW010000382.1:0-2052 GCA_050873485.1 Lachnospiraceae bacterium
CCTCGTTTGACCGCCTTTGCAAGACCTTCACCAATACCCGGAATATTCATAAGGCTTTTTTCCACTCCGGACTTTACCTCATTATATGCCTGACCAACACGGATCTTATTCAGATAATTCGACATTCCACCAACATTCTCATCAATAGACATCTCATTATCATTTAACACGATCATGCAACTGGTCTTCAACCGTGCTAAATTATTCAGTGCCTCATATGTCAATCCACCGGTAAAAGAACCATCACCGATCACCGCAACTACTGTATTATGAATTCCTTTTAATTCACTTGCTTTCGCCATACCGATTGCTGCAGAAATAGAAGTGGAACTATGTCCGGTCTCAAATACATCCGTCTCGCTCTCTTTTCGTTTTGGGAATCCACTCATTCCACCTAATTGTCTTAAATGATCAAATCCTTCCTGCCGTCCGGTCAGAATCTTATGCGTATAACTTTGATGTCCTACGTCCCATATGATCTTGTCCTCAGGCAGATTCAATACAAGGTGAAGCGCCATTGTAAGTTCTACACAACCAAGATTTGATGCCAAATGTCCACCGGTTTTGGATAAATGTTCCAGTAAAAACGTACGGATCTCCTGTGCTAACGGATTCCATTGCTCTGTATCATATTGTTTGATGTCATTTGGTTCTTTTATATTCTCTAACAATCCCATAACACTACCTCTTTTGTTTGCGGGTATCTTTATTTCGTTCTATGGATCAAAGACCGGGTGAGTTCCACAAGAAACTCTGCATCCTCTCCCATGCTATCCAACATCGCAATTGCCTCATTTGATAACCGCGACACTTCCTTGCCGGATTCGTCAATACCATGTATCGTTACATAAGTAACCTTACCACTTTCTTCATCACTGTGAATCGGCTTTCCAAGTTCCTCAAAAGTTGCCGTTTCATCCAATATATCATCCTGAATCTGAAATGCCATACCAATATTATATGCAGCTTCTTCTACCTTAACAATATCTTCTTCCGAAGCTCCTGCCAAGATTGCTCCGATCATCATTGCTGCCTCGATCAGGGCACCTGTCTTATTCTCATATATATACACAAGCTGTTCTTTGGTCAGCTTCGTCCCAGTCAGTTCAACATCTGCAACCTGTCCACCGATCATCCCATATATTCCCGGTTTTGCTGCCAGAACCGCCATCGCCCGGTCAACCGCCCGCCTTTGCAGTAATTCCCGCTGCACAGCATTCACATCTTCCATATCCGATATCCGGATCAGATCATATGCCTTTGCAGCCGTTTCATATGCATAATTGAGCAAACTGTCTCCGGCTAAGATCGCCATCGCCTCTCCATATACAACATGTGCCGTCTTTCTTCCTCTCCGGTAATCATCATTATCCAATGCCGGAAGATCGTCATGAATCAAAGAATATGTGTGAATCATCTCTAATGCTGCCATAAATGGTTCGATTATTTCTTCTGTTCCACCAAATAACCGGTATGTCTCTGCCATAAGCAAAGGGCGGATTCTTTTTCCTCCTGCTGACATGGTATAGTTCATAGCATCCGTTACCGTTTTCTGTAATGTCGCATCTTTGGGCATATAGTTATCAATGATCTTCTCAATATGCGTTACCCGATTCTTTAATTCCTTCGTAAAATCCATCCTATTCTTCCTCTCCCTCAGATAGTGATTCTCCAATTACGATCATTTCCTTTTCAATTCCACCGAGTTCCTTCTTACATGCCGCTAACAGCTTTGCACCATTTCCATATAATTCAATGGACTCCTTCAGCGGTGTATCTTCTGCTTCTAACTTTTCAATGATCTGTTCTAACTGTTCAAATGCTTTTTCTAACTGGAACTCCTCATTTTCTTTTGGAGTTGTTTTCTTAGCTGCCATATCTATTCCTCACTTTTTTCTGTAATCTCCTGCACAACCGTATGGATACATCCGTCATGTACCGTAATCTGAACGGATTCCCCCTTTTTAACATTTCCTATTCCTGCAACCGGCTGTCCATTCTGATTCTCTATATAACCATATCCGCCTGTCAGTTTGGCAGTCGGACTCAATC
>JBNMIW010000383.1:0-2051 GCA_050873485.1 Lachnospiraceae bacterium
GTATACCAGAGTGTTCCGGTGGATGTATAACTGTCTTGCTGTTTCAGAAATGTTCAGGCTGTTCTCAAAGAACTTCTGGATTGTCACCATGGTCTCATCATCTAAATCAATATCCCGCTCACCAAAAATCTCTTTGATAAACATTTCGCAAAGACTCATCGGAAGCTGATAAATCAGTCTGCCGATGCCAAGCTTTCCATAGGAAATGGTTTCCTCTTCTACATTAAAGATTCTTCCTACTTCCAGTGCCATCTTTGCTTCCTGATAGGATTTTGCAATATCCTGCAGGGCATCTACCGTATTACCATAGCCTACACGGACACGTACCATTGCTTCTGCATGCAGATTGTCCACAATCGTTTTTGCCAGATTCAATGCATCCTCTTCTGTTTTCAAATCCGTTGCATCCTTAATCAGAATAATATTCTGCTCGTCTAACTCTGTCACAAAATCCCGGTTGCGGTCTGCGAAAAGATTCTTCACCATTTCTACAATCACAGAATCTTTTCTGCCATCTACTTCTATCACATAGACCAGACGCTTTGCCTGCTCAATATGTAACTTCTTCGCCTTATTATACATATCTACAACCAGCATATTGCCAAGAAGGATATTCTGCATAAAGTTATTCTTATCGGACTGTTCCCGGTTGGAGGCAATCAGATTACGAATCTGGCATACGGCAAGTCTTCCTACCATATATGCCTCGTCATTGGTGGAACGCGCCAGAAGAATATATTCTACTTCCTGCTCCACAATTACTTTAAAAAAATGAAAGCCGGTCAACATCTGACTTTCTGCCATGGATGCTGCAAAATTCACAACCTCTGCACTCATATCTGTTTCAAGCTGAAATGTTGCTGCAACCTGCTTCCCGTTTTCGTCATAAAGGGCAAGTCCGATTTTGGATATATCACTGATTTCTTCTAATGTTGTCTGTAACTTATGATTCGAAAGCATTCTGCACACTCCTTTTCTTTCAGACTTTATCGCACTGCTCGCGTATAGAACAAAGAATGTGCCTTGGCACATTCTCGCGCCTGCGGCGGTCGCTTGCGACATCTACCTTATACGCCGCAGTGCGCATCCTCACGGAGCGTTTTTACTTTACAGGAAAGCAATTTCCTGTAAAGTAAAAAACCCGGATGCATATAGCACCCGGGTTATTGCACTATATTCAGTTCGATTGTACCGAATTAGTTGGTAATTGTCAATTCAGTCTCTTTGTCGAATACGTGAACCTTCTCAGGATCGATAGCAAGTTTGATATGGTCTCCTAAACGAGCCGGTGTTCTGGAATCAACCTTAGCTGTCATCTGAGCTCCTGCTGCTTCGAAGTATAATAATACTTCAGAACCAAGTAACTCATATCCGGTTACATCTGTCTCGATGATGCTGTCTTTGAAGGTTTCGATTGTAATCTGGGAATCATCGATATCTTCTGGTCTAACACCCATAACAACTGTCTTTCCGTTGTAGTTGCCTTCTACTAATTTCTTAGCTTTTGCTGGAGGTAATACAACAGTTGTGTTGTCAAATGTAAGAGAAACTTTCTCTCCTTCGATTGTACATTTAGCATCTACGAAGTTCATCTGTGGGGATCCGATGAATCCAGCTACGAATAAGTTATCTGGCTCATTGTATAATTTCTGTGGAGAATCAACCTGCATGATAACACCATCTTTTAATACAACGATTCTGGTTCCTAATGTCATAGCCTCTGTCTGGTCATGTGTTACATAGATGATTGTAGCACCTAATCTATGATGCAGAGCGGAAATTTCGGAACGCATCTGTACTCTTAATTTTGCATCCAGGTTTGATAAAGGCTCGTCCATAAGGAATACCTTAGGATTACGAACGATTGCACGACCCATAGCAACACGCTGTCTCTGTCCACCGGAAAGAGCCTTTGGTTTACGGTCTAATAATTTCTCAAGGTCAAGGATCTTAGCTGCTTCTTCAACTTTTCTCTTGATTTCATCCTTAGGAACTTTTCTTAATTTTAATCCGAATGCCATATTGTCAAATACGGTCATATGTGGATATAA
>JBNMIW010000384.1:0-2033 GCA_050873485.1 Lachnospiraceae bacterium
ACCGTGCAGAGAAGTTAGGTTATCGTATGCGTGAGGGACAGATGCAGAAAGTTCCATATCTGCTTGTATTAGGATTTAATGAGCAGGAGGGCAGAACTGTATCCTTCCGTCTTCACGGACATACAGAGACAACCGTACTTCCATTAGACGAATTCGTTGCTAAGATTAAGGAAGAAATCAAGAATAAGTCCATCAATAAGATGAACTAATGCAGATTAGGATTTAGAGTTTCACACATCTGGTTAGAGAATTGTATGAAGCTGTAAAAAGTGTAATAGAACGGTGGAAAAGGCATATCACATTTGTGGTGTGTCTTTTCTTGTGATTCTGTGGTAAAATGTGCGTACAGATACAGATGTGCAAGAATCAGGATAATGATTTTGGTTGTAATGCAGTTTGTGGTTAAATTAATTATGGCTGTTATGAAAATATGTAATTAGCGGAAATAGGATAGATGGGAGAAACGGTATGCAGGAGAATGTGTACGAGAAGATCCGGAGGGAATTCAAAGAAAATGATGATATGCGCGATGACGGACTGACGACACCGGAAGATGTAGAACGTGTTGATGATATCTGTTATGGAACGGATATTACATGGCAGATACTGGATGTGTATCGGCCCAAAATGGCACAAGAGAGAAAATTACCGGTTATTATCAGTTATCACGGTGGTGGCTGGGTATATGGTGACAAAGAACGATATCAGTATTATTGCATGAGTCTTGCAAAACAGGGATTTGCGTAGTCAATTATACATATCGGTTAGCACCGGAATTTCAATATCCGGCACCGTTAGAGGATATGAATCTGGTCGTAGAATGGGTGCTGTCTCATCAAGAACAATATGGATTTGATGCGGACAATGTTTTTCTGGTGGGAGATTCTGCCGGAGGACATGGTATTGCACTCTACACAGCAATATGTACCAATCCGGAATATGCGGGACAGTATGCATTTTCAGTGCCAAATGGATTCGTGCCAAATGCAATTGCAATCAATTGTGGCGTGGCAGAGGTTTGTATGAAGGATGAACAGACAAAGGAATTGATGAAGATCTATCTTCCGGGACACGGAACAGATGAAGAGTTGGATAAGATGTCACCACTTTTGCATATAACGGAGCAGTTCCAGCCAACCTTTGTTATGACAGCGGAAGGTGATTTTCTGCGGGATGATGCAGTTAAGTATGTGAAACGGCTGACGGAATGTAATGTAGAGAACGTATACCGCTATTATAAGTCGACGGACGGACCACTTGGGCATGTTTTTCATTGCAATATGAAATTAGAGATTGCACATCGGTGTAACGAAGAGGAATGTGCATTTTTTAAGAATCATATGGTGTGATGTTTAGAGGTCTGTTGAAATAAGAATCTTAGAAATGATACATAAAATAAAGGAAGAGTAAAATGAAAACGAGTAAGAATACAATTGATATGACGCATGGAACGTTGTGGAATAAGATCTTGTTATTTGCGTTGCCGCTTGCTGCAAGCAGTATCTTACAACAGTTGTTTAATTCGGTGGATACGGCGGTAGTCGGTCGATTTGCAAGCAGCCGGGCGTTGGCAGCAGTTGGAAGTACAAGCTCATTTATTTCATTGATGATCAATCTGTTCATTGGTATATCACTTGGATCGAATGTTGTGATCGCACACTATATCGGACAGAAGGTAGAGAAGAATATTCATGCAGCAATCCATACCGCTATTACAGTGGCACTGATCGGTGGCTGCTTTGTTATGATAGTCGGACAGTTTATCGGAAGACCGGTGTTAAAATTAATGGGAACTCCTGAGGATGTAATTGATCTTGCAGTACAGTATCTTCGGATTTATTTCTTAGGTATGCCATTTATTCTGTTGTATGATTTTGGATCTTCCATCCTTAGAAGTACCGGAGACAGCAGAAGACCGTTATACAGTCTGGTTGTGGCAGGTATCTTGAATACGGTATTGAATCTGATCTTAGTGATTGTCTTTCAGATGGGTGTGGCAGGTGTTGCGATTGCAACCGTGGTATCAAATATTG
>JBNMIW010000385.1:0-2026 GCA_050873485.1 Lachnospiraceae bacterium
AACAAAACTCATAAAATATGTGGGTAATTCTGGAAATGTTATAAGTCCTACGAAATGTACAGAGATTGCAGATGCTGCGTTTATGTTTAATACCAATCTGGTTAGCGTAGAAATACCGGCAGGTGTAACACGTGTAGGACAAGGGGCTTTTTGGGGGTGTAGTAGACTGACAGGCATAGAATTGCCGGCGGAAGTGACAAGCATTGGACCTAGTGCATTTTATCAATGTAGTGGATTAGAAAAAATAGTTGTTAATCCGGAGAATAAGACATATAACAGTAATGGAGATTGCAATGCAATCATAGAGACGGCAACGAATACACTTATTTGGGGATGTAAAAACACAAAAATACCAGCAGATGTGATAAAGATTGGATCAGGTGCATTTGGTAATTGCAGTGGATTGACAAATATAGAGATACCAGAAGGCGTAACAGAAATCGGAGGTGCATTTTATGGCTGTAGTAGTTTGACAAGTATAAAGATACCGGCATCAGTGACAGAAATTGATTCAGGTGCATTTAGTAATTGTAGCGGATTGGAAAAAATAGTAGTTGATTCGGAAAATAAGACATATAACAGCAATGGAAACTGTAATGCAATCATAGAGACAGCGACGAATACGCTTATTCAAGGATGCAAGAATACTAGGATACCTGCAGAAGTGACAAGCATTGGTGGCTATGCGTTTTCGGGATGTGAAGGTTTGACCAGTATAGAAATATCGGCAGGTGTAACAAGTATTGGATGGCAAGCGTTTGATGGCTGCAGTGGATTAGAAAAGATAGTTGTTGATTCGGAAAATAAGACATATAACAGTGATGAAAACTGTAATGCAATCATAGAGACAGCAACCAATACTCTTATTCGAGGATGTAAAAATACGAAGATACCGGCAGGAGTAACAAGAATAGATGGATATGCATTTTATGAATGTAAAAGTCTGACGGATATAGAGATACCGGAAGGCGTAACAGAAATCGGATGGGTTGCATTTTATGGCTGTAGTAGTTTGACAAGTATAAAGATACCAGCAGGAGTGACACTGATTGAAAGTGGTACATTTGAGGGTTGCAGCAGTTTAACAAGTATCGAGTTGCCGGATGGAATAAGAGGCTTTGGAGCAGATGCGTTTTCCGGTTGTAGCAGTTTGACCGATATAAAGATACCAACAGGAGAAAAAGCAATCGGAGAGGGAGTGTTTGCAGACTGTAGCAGTTTGACAAGTATCGAGTTGCCGGACGGGGTGACAGATATTTATTGGCATGCATTTGAAGGATGTAGTGGATTGAAGAGCATTACGATTCCATCTAGTGTAACTAATATTATAGATGGTGCGTTTGAAAGTTGTAATAGTTTGAAAACAATTTATGGCACACCGGGTTCTTATGCAGAGACATATGCAAAAGAAAACGGGTATGAGTTCATAGATGTATCTAAGAAGGATGATGACTCTGGTGAAGATACCAAGCCGGAAGTTGTAGCGGATGTCACCACCTCCTACCGCACCCATGTCCAGAAAAATGGCTGGCAGAATTTCGTTACAAACGGTGCGATGAGTGGAACAAGCGGAGAGGCGAAGCGCCTCGAAGGTATCGAGATCAAAGTAGAAGGAAATAAAAATCTTGGTATCCAGTACACAACACACTGCCAGACGTATGGCTGGCTTCCGTGGTCAACAAATGGCGAGATGAACGGAACCCAGGCAGAGGCAAAGAGACTGGAAGCAATCAAGATTCAGCTTACAGGTGCAGACAAGGACAAGTACAATGTATATTACCGTGTGCATGCACAGTCTTACGGCTGGCTCGGATGGGCGAAGAATGGCGAATGCGCAGGTACAGCCGGACAGGCAAAGAGACTCGAAGGTATCCAGGTTGTCGTTGTAAAGCGTGGAGATCCGGCACCGGGGCTTGATTATGCAGGAGTGAATGCATCTGCGATGGCACATGATGCAAGACCGTATGTATCTTCGATCGCAGGAACCGTCACGATTCCGGGCGATGAGAATGCTACCAATATTATG
>JBNMIW010000386.1:0-2020 GCA_050873485.1 Lachnospiraceae bacterium
AAGGATAGACAGCCGAAGCAGAAACATGCTGTAATTCGATAAGGGGGTGTACGAATAATGGCTAAAAACGCAGAAGTTGAATCAAGCTACTCAGGACGTATTCGTGCAACGAAGATATTTAGAACAATTATTTGTGTTTTGGTGTGTATTATCAGTATCTTTCCTTTTTACCTGATGATCATCAACTCAACATTGGATTCTAATACAATCAAAACTGGTGTGCATCTGCTTCCAGGTTCGTTCTCACAGTTAGGAACAAACTTTGCGAACTTGATGAAGAAGGCAGAGGGCGTTGGTACATCACTTTGGGGCGCTATGCTTCACAGTGCAATTATCTCTGTACCATCTACAATCCTTACAGTATATTGTTCTACATTGACAGCTTATGGTCTTACAGTATATAACTTTAAGCTGAAGAATGCGGCTCATACATTTATCATGGCAATCATGATGATTCCTGCACAGGTATCTATCATTGGTTTCATGCAGTTTATGATGAAGATCAATCTGTATGATTCATACTGGCCATTGATTATCCCAGCTGCAGCTTCACCAGCTACATACTACTTCATGAAGCAGTATATGGCAACTGGTCTTTCAATTGAGATTATTGAGGCTGCCAGAATTGATGGTTCTGGTGAGTTCTCTACATTTAATAAGATTGCATTACCTTTGATGAAGCCAGCTATGGCTACACAGGCGATCTTCGCATTCATCACTTCATGGAACAACTTGTATACACCTTCTATGATGTTGACAGATACAGCAAAGAAGACATTGCCTATGTTCATCATGGCTCTTCGTTCAGAGCAGTTCAGACAGGATTATGGTGTTATCTACCTTGGTCTGTTCCTGACAGTATTGCCTATCTTTATTGTATACTTCACATTGTCAAAGTACATCATTGCCGGTGTTGCTCTTGGTGGTGTAAAGGAGTAATTGCAAAGATTCAAAAAGGATCGCGAAAGCGGTCCTTTTTCTTTTGTGTTTGAGGCAAAATACATGTCGGAATTATGTGTATTTCCTGTGAAAATGGTTGACGAGAAAACAAAAGAAAAGTAAAATGAATATGCATATGAAATAAAGGGTTGGAGGACCAAGATGAAAAAAGCAAAGATACAATTAAGAAAAAAGATAATTGCTGCAGCACTTGCAATGAGCGTAGCAGTTTCCACGCTGACAGGATGTAGTAATGGATTGAGCAGTTCTAAGAAATCAAGCTCAAATGTTGGCACAATGACGCAGGAAGAAGCATCGTCAACCAAAGTCATGGTAATTGGCGATTATGATATTTATATGGATGAACTTTTAGTATATGCAATTCAGGCACTTGTGACAGAGAGCGGAACCGAAGCAGCGGTCAAAGCGAATCCGGATACCTACAAGGAGAAAACATTATCTCTGATTCGTACAACGAAGATCTTATATGATGTTACACAGCATAATGATGTAACATTGGATGACAGTGACATGGAGACAACGAATAATACAATCAGCAATTTCCTGAAATCAATGCCGGATGGGCTTCTGGATAAATATGGTATCTCTGAAGATGTTGTTCGTAAAGTCTTTACAGAACAGACTTATGTATCGAAATTTGAGAATGATATCAAGAATGATATGGGTAAAAAAGCACAGTCAGACATTGAAGATAAAGTGAAGGATTACAACTTTACGGTGTTTGATTATATCTTATTCCCGACGGTTGAAACGACAGAGGATGATGTCCCTGCAACCAACACAGATGGCAGCTATAAATATGTAGGTGAGGATGCAAAGAAAAAGGCAAAAGAGAATGCAGAAGCGTTGCTTGAAGAATTAAAAGCTGGCGGAGATGCAGCTTCTCTTGCTGCCAAATATGGTGTATCAAATTATTATTTTGAAAGAAGCGGCTATGTGGGAAGCTTTACAGATAGTGTGAATAAAGCAATCGAAAACATGAAAGCGGGTGACTGCTCGGATGTATTGGATGAAGAATTGGGATATGCGGTTATCCATATGCAGACAGATCATGATGAGG
>JBNMIW010000387.1:0-2011 GCA_050873485.1 Lachnospiraceae bacterium
CGTATCTATATTTAATAAATCAACACTATAAAGTGTTGGTATCCCTTCCACCAATTCTAAAAGATGGTCAAAATCCCTAACTCCTGATACCGCTATATCAATATCGCTGTGTTGATGCTCTGTTCCTTTTGCTCTGGAGCCATACAAGATTACTTTGTCAGCATCATGCTCTTTGCAAATCTGAACTACTCTGTTTATAACCTCTTCTGCTGTCATATCATTAAATATCCTTCTTATAATATAGTCCTACTAGAGATGTTTTCCTGCTTTCGTCCAATTTCTTCACCACGTTTTTGTCCAACCTCCTCGCCCTTCCGTTCTCTCGTCTTCATCATATCCTCTACCGCCTGACACACATTGACCACCTGCGTTTTTTCATCGATTGCAAAATCTCTATGTGTTATTATCTCTACCACACGAACCTCTTCTGCTTCCATTGCCTTTAAGCACTCATCCTCCGCAAGCAGTCTTGCCAGCTCGTTTTCGTCTTTAGAATGTTTAATATAGTTTAACACTTTCCGCGGGCTTGATGCAAATTTTTTATTTTCCTATATCCTGAAAAAGGGCCGCCATACATCGTACAGCAGCCCTCTTTCGGCATATTATTTATTTCCATTATTTTTTCTTTTTCTTACGTTTTACTGCTGCGATCACAGCCTGTAATACGATAAAGAAACAAAGCAGTGCTGACAGTGTAATTCTTACCCACCAGCTTGATAAGGTTCCCTGTGTGGTGATCAGACTGGAAATCGTACCATTGATCAGTACACCAAACAAGGTTCCAACAACGGTTCCAACACCACCGCTGAGGAGTGTACCACCGATTACGGCAGAGGCAATGGCATCCATCTCAAGACCCTTTGCCTGCTCAACAAATCCGGCACAGCTGTTCAGACAAAACAGGAAGCCTCCGAGACCTGCCAGAAAACCATCCAGCACATAAGCCTTCATTTTCGTTTTCTTCACGTCGAGTCCCATCATTACGGCACTCTGCTGATTACCGCCAATCGCATAAAGGCTTCGGCCAAATTTTGTGAATTTGAGCATAAGCGTGATCAGAATGACAACCGCCAGTGCGATAATAACGGTGGGATATATGTATGCCGGAATAAATACTCCTCTCCGGTTATATGTACCAAACGGAAGATTGATGCGGTAGTTTGCCCATTTCAGAAATGTTTTATTCTGAATGGCGATCATATCTGTACTGATCACCGCCGTCAATCCTCGGCCAAAGAACATACCCGCCAATGTTACGATGAACGGCTGAATTTCCAGATAAGTTACCAGATAACCCTGTACGATGCCAAATAATGTTCCGATCAAAAGAGAGATGGCAACGGCTGCCACCGCACTCATTCCTTTGTTTTCCATGGCATATGCGGCAGACATACATACAAGAGCGGTCACGGAACCAACGGAAATATCAATTCCTCCGGTGATCATTACAAGAGTCATACCACATCCGATCACGATAAGTCCTGCATTCGAGATAAACAGATTCATAAACATCTGGGGCTTTGCAAAACCTTTATCGTTGAAAATAATCATTCCTGCAATATACATTACTGCAAATAATACGATAGTAATCATCAACAGGAATGTGCTGCTATTAATTTTCTTTTTTGTCTTTTTCTTTTCCATATCAATGACCACCTTCCAACGCTTTGTTTTTCAAAGCTCTTTTCTGCTTCCAGGCTTCCATATTTCTGCGGAATACCGGGCTCTGGATGACAACAATAATGATAACAACGATTGCTTCGTAAACCGGGAGCTGGTCTGCGGATACTGCCATTGCATAAAGAGTTGTTGTCAATGCCTGAATGGTATATGCACCGATCACAGATCCCATAATGCTGAATTTACCACCACTCAGTACATTTCCACCAAGAGCAACAGCAAGGATCGCATCCATCTCAAGATTCAATCCGATATTGTTTGCATCGGCAGAATAGATACGGCTGGATGCCACAATCCCCGCAACACCTGCCAGCACACCACAGATCACATA
>JBNMIW010000388.1:0-1955 GCA_050873485.1 Lachnospiraceae bacterium
AAATCAGGTTACTTTTGAACGATTTGATATTGTAGAACTGATGCGTAATATCAATGCCTCATCTAACATTTTGCTTCAACAGAATAATGTACAATTGCATTTTGACTTTGAGCAACCGATATATGTATGGGCTGATGAATTTATGATCGAGGAAGTGTATACCAACTATTTGACAAATGCGATTCATTATGCTCCGGATGGTGGTAATGTGATTGTATCTATGGAAAATAAGGATCAACTGATCCGGATTAATGTATTTAACGAGGGAAATCCGATTCCGGAAGATGAATTGTCTAAGATATGGATCAAATTCTACAAAGTGGATAAGGCAAGAACCCGCGAATATGGGGGAAGCGGAATTGGTTTATCAATTGTGGCGGCAACGATGAAGCAACATGGACGGGAATATGGTGCGTATAACAAAGAAAATGGTGTTGTATTCTACTTTGAATTGGAAATGGCAAAACAGGGTGAGTGTATCACTGAAAATTGTTGAAGAAACAGTCAAAGCATGGTAATATGATACTAGAATTTCAACGTGATAGAACGAATTGGTTATCATAGGGAATTCTGGATTGGGGAATGAATATGTGGAAAAAGTTGGTGCTATCAGTTATAGTTCTAAGCACTTGTATTGTGACAAGCGGTTGTACACAGGTGATAGATTTAACAGAAGATGAGACAAGATTGGTAGCGGAATATGCAGCGGATTTATTGTTATCATATGACAGAGGATATACTGATCGTCTGAAAGAAGGAGAAGAAGAGATTTCGGAAGAGGATGCTTCTTCAGAGGAGAATACGCAAGAAGAAGTAACAACAGAAGAGGCAACAGCACAAGAGAATACAGCAGAAGATTCTCAGGAAGAAGTTGTACAACAGGGAGACTCTCAGGATATTGCAGAGATTGCAGGTGTACAGGGCGCATCCGTTACATATAAGGACTATGAGATTGTCGACCAGTATCCGACCGGTGATAATGCAAATGAAGCAGTGCAGGTGGATGCACCGGAAGGTTCTCAGCTGTTGGTAGTACATTTCCTGGTGAAAGCGGTATCTGATCAACCTGCGAATGTTTCATTGATGGATCAGTCCATAGATTACAAGTTGTTATGTAATGATACGTTGGCTGCTAAGCCAATGCTTACGATCCTTACGAATGATCTGGCTACTTTGGAGACTACGGTTACACCGGGACAGGACTCGGATGCGGTATTGATTTTCCAGATTTCAAAGGATATGGTGGATCAATTGAGTACAATGCAGCTTCATGTTACATTTAATAACGAAGAGAATGTTATTACGATACTATAATCAGGGGGTAACGAATTATGGATACAAATATTTTATTAGAGAGTGGAACCAATGAATTGGAAGTGCTTGAATTTACAATTGCAGGCAATCATTATGGAATCAATGTTGCAAAGGTTAGAGAGATTTTACCGATGACGAAGATTACGCCGGTTCCCAATTCACATCCTTGTATTGAAGGTATTTTTATGCCGCGTGATACGATTATTACTGCAATTAATCTTGTGAGAGCGTTAGGATTTCCGGAGGATGAGAATCGCAAGAATGATATGTTGATCGTAACGAATTTTAACAATCTGAATATTGCATTTGATGTGGAACAGGTATTGGGGATACACAGAGTTTCCTGGACGGATATTGTTAAGCCGGATGCAACAGTGAATGCACCGGGTGCCGGAATTGCAACAGGAATTATCAAGAAATTAGAATCTTTAATTATTGTTCTTGACTTTGAAAGAATTGTGGAAGAGATATGTCCGGAAACAAGTCTTAAGATGTCAGAGATTGCAGAGTTAGGGGAAAGAGAGAGAAATACAATTCCAATCACAGTTGCGGAGGATTCTCCAATGTTGCAGAAATTAGTAACAGATGCATTGACACAGTCAGGGTATACTAATCTGCATGTATATTATAATTGTCAGTAG
>JBNMIW010000389.1:0-1946 GCA_050873485.1 Lachnospiraceae bacterium
AAAGTGATACATGAAACAATGATGCAGAAACTATAAGAGAAGATATATGCACGGTAAATGTGTAAAGGGAGAAGGCATATGACAAAAGTAATTACATACGGAACCTTTGACTTATTTCACGAAGGACATTATCGGTTATTGCAGCGTGCAAAAGCGTTGGGGGATTATCTGATCGTTGGTGTGACAACGGAGGAATATGATAAGGCACGAGGAAAACTGAATGTAGTAGACTCACTGGTAACCCGGATTGAGAATGTGCGGAAATCCGGGTTTGCGGATGAGATTATTATAGAAGAGGCACCAGGTCAGAAATTCACAGATATTAAGAAATATAATGTAGATATATTTACGGTTGGATCGGATTGGATTGGTAGCTTTGATTATTTAAAAGATTATTGTAAAGTTGTATATCTGGAACGGACCAAGGATATTTCCAGTACAATGCTTCGACAGGAGAACAGTCATATCCAGAGAATCGGTATCATCGGAACCGGTCGAATTGCTTCCCGTTTTGTTGTGGAAGCAAAGTTGGTAAGTGGTGTGAGTATACAGGGTGTGTATAATCCACATGAGGAGAGTATGCGTGCATTTGCGGACCGTTGGCAGATCAATGGATATACGGAGCTTGCTTCCTTTTATGGGGATGTAGATGTGGTATATATTGCGACACCGCACGAAACACATTACGCTTATATCAAAGATGCGCTGAATCATGGAAAGCACGTGATCTGTGAGAAACCAATGGTTTTAAAACGGCAGCAGGCAGAGGAACTTTTCGCGTTGGCAAAAGAAAAGGGATTGATTCTGTTTGAAGGTGTAAAGACGGCATATTGTCCGGGATTTCATAAGCTGCTGGGAATCGCTGCAAGTGGAAGTATTGGCGCAATTCGGAATATTGAAGCCTGCTTTACGAAGCTGGAGAAACCGGATACGAGAGAGTTGACAGATACAGGCTATGGTGGAAGCTTTACGGAGCTTGGCAGTTATATTATGCTTCCGGTGTTAAAGCTATTAGGCGAGGAATATACAGATTACCGTTTTGAAAGCCTGCGTGGAGAAAATGGGCTGGATGTGTTTACAAAGTTAAGCTTTACGTATCCACATGCATTGGCGACACTCACATGTGGTCTGGGCGTAAAGTCCGAAGGACGACTGTTGATTTCCGGAACGAGAGGATATATTGTGGCGGAAGCTCCGTGGTGGAAAACTTCGTATTTCGAGGTACATTATGAGGATGCATCCAATGTACAGAAGTATTCGGATATGTATCTTGGAGATGGACTTCGTTACGAGATCAGCGACTTTCTGACGAAGCTTCGCGGGAATGAAAGCAGCAACTTCAAGCTGACAGCGGAGGATTCTATCTTCATGGCAGATATGATGGAGAAGTTTCTGGTAGAACAGGGACGGAAAATAGAATAGCCGGAATAAAATAGAAACGCCCTGTATATTAATGCAGGGCGTTTGTGTATTGGTTGTATTTGTCGATAATCTGTTGGATGCAATCGGCGTGATCTTCGATATATGCATCATTGCATTGTTCTATCAGCTTTGACATATATCCAAACCCCATACAGCTATTGTTCTCATCTCTCAACAGAAAATCTAAAAGATAGGATAATGTATCTTCGACCGTAACAGTTCCCTTTTTCCGGGCTTGAGTAAGTAAGACAACAGGTGCAGTCCAGGAAAAAGAACGGTATACATACGTCTGTATATCGGTATCTGCAAGATCTTCCGGGCTGAATTCCAAGAGCTGCAGTTGAGAAAACAATGATTCATCGGCAGCTTCCCCCATATAGTAGTGGAGGTTCTGAAGATCGGTATTGCTGAGAGCTTCAACAAGTTGTTCTGCTAAGTCCCCCATTGAAATAGATATATTATTCATATAACTGTTTCGGCAACGTCCGGAACACAGATGACCGAGGTTGGCATAGTAATTGCGC
>JBNMIW010000390.1:0-1933 GCA_050873485.1 Lachnospiraceae bacterium
CTCCTTACAAATGCATGGCAATTCAAACCAACACCTCCCCTCCAACATTGCATATACACATATTTATATTTCATAACCTTCCGGTACCAAAAAACATGGAGAGAAGGGACCGGCCCATCCGGACCGATCCCTTTTTGCAGAACCAATACCCTTAAGCCCTGCAATGGTAAAACTTTATGAGGAATAACAATATAATTGATAATGTCTATAATTTGATCACACCCAGGATCAGTCCGGATATCAGGCAGATAATGCTGACACCCCAGATCCAGAAGAAACATTTCTTAATATGATCTTTGATCTCAACACCCGCAAGACCGACACCAAGGAAGGTTGCAGGTACAACAGGACTGATAAATGTTGCACAGTTACGGCATACAACCATAACAATCGCAATGTGTGTTGCTTCGACTCCAAATTCTCCTGCGATGCTGATCAAGATCGGCATCAGACCGAAGAAGAAAGAATCGGTATCAAATAACAGTGTCAGCGGTACAGCCAGAAGTCCAATAATAATTGGAAGGAATCTTCCCATAGACTGCGGAATCAGTCCGGCCAGTACATTTGCCATGTGCATCATGATCTCTGACTGCTCCATAACACCTAAGAATACTCCGGCAGATAAAATTGTTGAGGCCATCATAATAGCAGGGCCGGAATGCGACTTAATAATCTTATTCTGAAGTTTTGCTCCAGGATAGTTAACAAATAATGCGATAACACAACCGATCATGAATACATAATAGGATGGTACTTTCACAAAGATCAGACATGCGATTACAACCAGTGTCAGGATCAGGTTGAAGATAAAGTTCTGTGGTCTTGCCAGATCACTTTCTTCCATTCCTGCTTCCTTCTCTTCTTCCTGCATCTCAAGTGCAGCTTTTGCCATCACTTCTTCCGTTCCGGCGCCTCTGCGTTTTTCAATATTTCCCCAGATGACTGCAGTTGCAAGTGCAATGATAATACCTACGATCTGCATCGGAAGAATCTGTAACCATAATTTATTCGGCTCGATTCCAAGAACAGTTGCTGCTCTCATCGTCGGTCCGCCCCAAGGCAGAAGGTTCATAACACCCATGGCAGATACACAGATCAGCATCAGTGTTGTAGGTCTCATACCAAGTCTTTTGTATACCGGAAGCATAGCCGGGATCGTGATCAGGAATGTAGCGGCACCTGCACCATCCAGATGTGCGATCATAGCGATCAGACAGGTCATCACTGCAACTCCAACGACGTTACTTCCTACTTTTTTCATCAGCTTTCCGATGATCTTATCGAACATTCCAGCATCGGTCATGATACCGAAGAATAATACCGAGAAGATAAACAGTGCAGCGGTTCCATGAACGCCTTCCACACCGGCCTGGATGAATTCACCCATTTCTTTAATTGTAAATGTTTTTGTTACCACGAGAATCGCTGTGGTTACTGTTGATACACCAACGAACGCCAGTGCCGGAACTGTAACGTTCCTAAGAAGCAGAACAATAATTGTTATAACCGTTGCAAATCCGAGGACTGCAAGCATTGTTTCATTCATTTCTTCTTCCATCCTTTCCTTTGTACTTTTTTCGTTTTCCTCTTGATGGTTATAGTATAAAAAAAGAACCTTACATACTTAAGAAATTCATCTTACAGTCTGTTAAGGTTCCTCTTTAAAATCATTAAGAAACTGTTCTTTTTTAAATACATATTTCTATGTATATGCTATTATTACACGCTTCTATTACACAAATTTCCGAACATCATTTGTTTTTCCGGCATATATATCCTCTACTCTTCTTCTCAATTTCTGCAGTTTAATCTGCCGCATCTCTCACCGCTTCCAGCAGAGTCGTCGCAGACACCGGTTTCTCCACATACCCGTCAATAATATCCCTGCTCTTTGCCTCTGCGATCTCTCGTGTGATATGGCTCACCATCAGGA
>JBNMIW010000391.1:0-1932 GCA_050873485.1 Lachnospiraceae bacterium
CAGCATATTCTATCTGATTTATGCTTTGATGCACAACACCTCACTCTTCTAGGCAACTTTTGGCATTCCTCATGATTTCAATAGCATCATATAGGGACTGCTTCGGCGAATTGGCTTCCATCTGAGACAAACATAAAATCTTATAGCTATGCGTATCAACCAAAGAGGAGAATGACCAATACTTCTTTTTCCCCTTCCTGTTGAAATACTCATAAGTACTATAGTAAAATGTGGACCCGTTGATCTGCCTTTCTCCATAATCCACTTCCCGGAAATCAAGAGCATTCACTTTCGCCTGAAACACCAACTGATAAAAATCCAGTCTCGATCTGCACTCGCCTAGGACTGTTGTCATCTGGATGATTGCGGCATTGGAAGAATGAAAGACAAATAAAACTTCACCATCCTTTACCGATTTGATGGAGTCTTTGACCCAAGATTCCGGTGTCTGAAAAGCATAAAGACCATCTGTATAATGATGGCTATCCAATTCCATCTTTTCAACTTTTATTCTAGAGCTGTTTTTTTGCTTCATGATACTTTGCCAGATATTCATTCCATATAGGCCTCCAACCATTACATACAGAGAAAGACCACAAATACCATAAACTCCAAACGTTCTCATCTTGGATGGCAAATAGACCTTCAGACTCTTAGCCTTGAACAGATAAAGGAAGAAGAACCATTCAAAAACAGCAGCCATGCAAAAGTAAAGCTTAGGTGCCATTCCCACCGGACCCAAAGACTTGAAAGTATGCTGCAAAGCCAGATAGGAAACGACCATCTTCAACATTCCTATACCATAACTCTTTCTCTGTAATGTCTTATATATAGCTACGACTCCGTACACATACATAAAAATATCTATCAGAAAAGCACTGACGGTAACCATGGTGTCATGACCCATCAAGATTCCATTTGACAATGATTCCGTGGCATCATATAGCATCAGGAAGCACCATACCAGTACCATCAAAAACAGGTACATCAGAAAAGATGACCCTTTGGGAGGCTTTACGATTTGCGTATTTTCATTCTCCATATAATAATTCCGAATATAACAATTAATAAAATGCCAGCTGACAGATAAACATACCATGGATGTGCAACAGACTGTTCCTCTCTCTCGGTCACAGGCTCGTCCATGGTGACCTCAGGAAATCTGTAATCCAAAGTAGTTCTTATCTGTGGATTCTGTGTAAAGGCCTTCGTAGCCATTTCATCATATACCCTGTCCAACCAACTCTTCACATCAGCAATCCCTCCATGCTGGAAAGCCAAAGCCATCGCATAGGACAAAGGACCGTAACTGACTCCCTTGACAGATATCTCCCGATTGCGCTGATAGGACTTACATGCACTGATGACTATGATTTCACTTGCCTTCTCCATATATTCCAAAGTCACATTGTCCTGCAGCAATCTCCTGGCTTGCACCTTCTTTAAACTGTCAGGCGTTATGTAATTGGCACCGAAGATCTCTTCTCCACCTCTATATACTACATTCCGTGACTTCTTTTCTCCCTTGTTCATGGAATCACTGAAACAAGCATCCAAAGAAACAATCAGGAATCCATGTTCTCCCAGTTTCTTGCGAAAACGGTTGATGATGACACCCAGTTCATCATCAAGGAGATGATTTTCTCCATGATAACTGCTGGAACGTTTACTGCGGGCATCGTATGGTATGAGTGCCTCGTCCAACCCATCCTTCTCATCCTTGCCTTTGGTTAGAACCTGCTGGCCATGACAAGAAAAATGAATAAGAACAGTATCTCCTCGCTCAATTTCAGAGAACAACCGGTTGATTGAAGCCAGTATTCCATCATGGGTTGCTTCCTGATCTGTCAGGGTCTGAACAGAAAAGGCTGTCATTGACTTCTGCAAGAGCTTCACATCATTTACCGATCCTATTTCATGCCAACCGGTGGA
>JBNMIW010000392.1:0-1920 GCA_050873485.1 Lachnospiraceae bacterium
CTTATTATATATAATATGATTTAGCAAAGTTGGGAAAGGAATTATAAGAACATGTCAATCAAGAAATCATTACAAGGTTCTATTATGTTTATGGCTGTGATACCGGTCGTTCTAATGGCAATCCTTGCATATGTCGTTACCGTTACCAAATACACAAATATTACGAAAGAAAACACAACACAGACTGCTCAGGATTACAGCCGTGCACTTGTCTCCCAATTGCAGACACAGATTGTTGAAGCACAGGCACTCGCTGACACCAATAATGTCAGGAGCTATCTGCTTGAGAAGGTTAATTCGCCGGATACGATTCTGAATAGTGATTCAGCAAATGCCATCAAAGATTCCATTGTACAATTATCCAAGAATTTTGATTATCAGGCTAATTACTATATCTATGATATTGACGGATACCTTACTCTATCTTCTTCTGATGACTCAACTTCCGACTGGTCCGAGATCATGCAGGATCCGGTTGACTCCTACGAGAAGGTAACCTTGCTTTCACAATCCGAATTCAAGAAAGGCACATTAGATATTATTGTACCCGTCATCGTCAAAAAGAACGTCATCGGTCTGGTACGTGCAAATATCTCAGCTGATTATTTTCATGCATTTCTTTCCAACAAAGATACAACCTGCTTTTTAGTAAACGAAGCCGGTCAATGTCTGTTTGATTATCATACAGAATCAAAAGCGGATAAACAATTCCTTGAACATCTGGTGAATTTCATTTTACCAAATGCCCAAACCGGCAAGGATGCTTCCTTTTCCAAGTTATCGGATACCTATACCGGCAATCAGGATTACATATATGGATACGCAACGATTCCTGAATATAATTGGATTTATGTTACAAGACAAACAACCTCTAGTCTGGCAACCATCGTTTCCACGTTACCACTTATTTTCCTTATTCTATTGGCTATCGTAATTATTTTGTCCGTTGTACTGAGTCGTAACCTTGCAACCAAATATACAGAGCCGTTAATCGAATTAAGTGACAAAATGCAGCAGGCAGCCGATGGTCAATTAGATGTTCACTGTTCCGTAACCAGCGAAGATGAATTTGGTCATCTATCCAACAGTTTTAACCAGATGATGGATATCATTTCAACCAACTACAATGAAATCTCTTCTGCCCGGAAGAAATTAGAAGAAAGTCAGGCAGAATTAGAGGACAACTACGCTCACATTGAAAAGCTTGCCTACACGGATGCTTTAACCGGTTTATATAACCGTATGGCATTCTTCAAATATGCAAACGAGATTCTGTCCAATAATAAAAATGGTCTTACCAAACATGCGATCATCTTTATTGACTTAGATGGATTTAAAGCGATCAACGATACATTAGGACATGATTACGGAGATCTTTTATTACAGGCTGTAACCGCACAATTTGCATCACTGGTCGATCCGGATGATATCCTAGCCCGAAACGGCGGTGATGAATTTGTTATTTTACGAAATCACGTCGATTCTACAGAAAATCTGGAACATTTTCTGGACTCGCTGGTATCTATCGCATCCCATCCGTTTGTATTAGATGATGAGACCGTACACGTTACGATCAGTGCCGGTGTTGCCATCTTCCCACAGAACGGATTATCCTTAAGCGAGTTGATGAAAAATGCGGATATTGCAATGTACACCTCCAAAGGCAATGGTAAGAACAGTTATACATTCTTTAATTCCACTATGGAAGACGAAGTAAACCGCAGAAATGATCTGATCGACATCTTACGGGATGCCATTGATAACAAAGATATCTACTTGTTGTATCAGCCACAGGCTGACATTTCGACCGGTGAGATTATCGGCTGTGAAGCCTTGATGCGTCTGAACTCTCCAATCGTTGGATTTGTGTCACCGGATGAATTTATTCCGGTCGCAGAAGAATGTGGTCTGATCGACGAA
>JBNMIW010000393.1:0-1891 GCA_050873485.1 Lachnospiraceae bacterium
ATTTGATGACATAGTCGTACATGCGCAACAGATGCAACCGGATATGATCTTATCTGATATCTGTTTAAATGGAGGAGATGGAATCAGTTTATTGCAGAGGTGTAGAAATCACACATCCCTGCAGGATACAAAATTTGTATTTTTGACAGCGGTTACTTCTCAAAAGATTATTGATATTGCATATGAAGTTGGTGCCGATTATTATTTAATGTTAAATCAGGAACCGAAGTTTATAGCAAGAATGTTAGAACGTATTTTAGAAGTCCGGTATGAGGACAGAAATAAGAAAAAGCAACAGGAAAATATGACAAATGAACAAAAGCAGTTTCTGTTTGATTCTACATTGGAAAATGATGTGACCAAGATGATTCGTAGTATAGGCATTCCTGCACATATCAAGGGTTATCAATACATACGGGAAGGAATCATTTTATCGATCAAGGATCCGGAAACATTAAATTACATTACAAAATATTTATATCCGTCCATTGCGCAAAAATATCATACAACGACAAGCAGTGTAGAACGTGCAATACGTCATGCGATTGAGGTTGCATGGAACAGGGGAAAGTTAGATACCATGGAAAATCTGTTTGGATATAGTGTGAATTCCGGAAAGGGAAAACCAACGAATTCCGAATTTATTGCATTAATCGCGGATAAATTCCGGTTAGAGTATCGGATGAAAGGTTACCCGTTCGGACAATTTAGTGCATAATGATATTGCCGCAAGGATAATGATGCAACAGAGCCGCCTGGACAGAATGCAAATTCGTCATTTTGTCTAGGTTTGGCTCTTATTTTGTATCTGCGATCTTTTTTAATATGTCTTTCTTTGTATATGGGTTTGTGCTATAATAGACAAAAGTCTATTTGTGCTAAGGAGAAGGGAAGAATGAAGAAAATTGCGTACATTGCGTCGGAGTGTGTGCCGTTTATTAAAACGGGTGGGTTGGCTGATGTTGTAGGAACATTGCCGAAGATTTTTGATAAGTCGGAGTATGATGTTCGGATCATTATTCCGAATTATATGTGTATTCCATCTAAGTTTAAGGAGAAGATGCGTTTTATTACGAATTTTCAATTAGACATTGGAGATCATTCTCAATATGTTGGAATTATGTACATGGAGTATGAAGGGGTACCGGTTTATTTTATTGATAATGAGTATTATTTTAATGGTATTGCTCCGTACGGAGAGACGAAGTGGGATATTGAGAAATTCTGCTATTTCTCCAAAGCAGCATTGGCAATTCTGCCGGTTATCGGATTCCGCCCGGATATTGTGCATTGTCATGACTGGCAGGCAGGAATGGTACCGGTTTATTTGAAGACGTTATTTGCAGGTAATCCATTTTTCAGTGGAATCCGGTCGATCATGACAATTCATAATTTGCAGTTCCAGGGAAAATGGAGTATAGATCATATTCGGTATTGTACCGGATTGCCGGATTATTTATTTACATCGGACAAACTGGAATTGAATAAAGATGCATCTATGTTAAAGGGTGGACTTGTATATGCAGATACCATTACAACGGTAAGTAACACTTATGCATATGAGATTCAGACTCCGTATTATGGAGAAGGATTGGATGGTCTGCTCCGGGCAAGAAATCAGTCGTTGGTTGGTATCGTGAATGGTATTGATTATGATACCTACAATCCGGAAAAGGACAAGAATCTGTATAAGAATTATACAACCAAGAATTTCAAGAAGAACAAGGCAATGGATAAGACTGCACTTCAGAAGGAATTAGGACTTCCTGTTGATAAGAACCAGTTTGTAATCGGTATCATTTCGCGACTGACGGATCAGAAAGGTCTGGATTTGGTAGATGCTGTTATGAATGATATCTGTCAGGATGGTGTACAATTTATTGTATTGGGA
>JBNMIW010000394.1:0-1851 GCA_050873485.1 Lachnospiraceae bacterium
ATGTCGAGTTTGGATTTTTTGTGAGCTCGTTTTTAGGTCAACTTTTTTGCTTTAGAATTTCCCCATGTTGGAGTCAGCACAGGATAGGACCTTGTAAGTTTATTCCGATCGGTGACAGCCGACATGATAGATTAAATAGAAATCACATTCGCAAATAACACAATCAACGGTATCGCAATAATCGTTCTCTCTAAAAAGATTCCACTTAATTTCCAGAAATTAAGTGGAATCTCACTCTTAATAATGATCGTTCCAACCTCAGTAAGATAAATAATCTGTACCAGTGACAGAACACCGATCACGAATTTTGTCTTTACAGATGTAAGACCAACTGCCAGCAGTGCCGGAATGAACATATCTGTAAATCCGACCAAAGTTGCCGGTGCTGCCGCAAATGCTTCTGGTACACCAAGTACCTTCAGGTATAATGCCATCGGATAAGAGATCCACTTGAAGAACGGTGTGTAAGTTGCAATGATCAGTGCGATTGTTCCCCATGATACTACGATCGGAATCAGGTCAAAGAACATACCGACCATAATTTCCAGTCCGCTTTCTCCGACCGTTTTGGCTGTAAAGTTCTCTGCACGTTTACAGCTCATCTCTACTGCATGAGCAAGGATTCCTTTTTCATTAGGTATCTCTTCGTTGATCTGTTTTCCAACTGCTTCACGATACGTATCCGGAACCTTACGTATTGGCGGGATCCGGGCGATGATCACGGCCAGGATAATTCCTACCAGACAGATACACAGATAAAACGGCGGGAATACATTTGCAATTCCCATCGTATCTGCTACCATCAGACAGAATGGAATGGATACCAGCGAGAAGTTCGTCATAATGAATCCGGCTTCTCTCTTCGTATAGAATCCTCTCATGTACTGCTCACGTGTCAGGATAACGGCTGCATTCGATGCTCCAAACCATGATGCGATCAGGTCTACCGATGCACGGCCAGGAACATGGAATAACGGACGTACGACTGGTTTTGCGATGACACCTAAGAATTCCATGATTCCACAGTCAGTAAGAAATGGCATGATAAAACTAAATGCAAGCACAATACTGAATAACGTTCCGCACAGATCCACGATCGTTGCTCCGGTATCTGCCGAGATAACCTGCTCCGGTCCGATTTCAAATACTACCATAACTGCAAATACAGCTCCGATAATCTTGGATACCAGATAGAGCGGTGTGGTTGAAAATGCACGGGTCAGATAATGATTCTTTCTGATCCAGTCCGGTTTTGCAAAATAATCATACAGACTCATAACTGCCGATACGATTAACATCACCATAATAATATATGGCAGACTGCTTCCGAATAATCCTTTGATCCAGCTCTTCAGAAAATCCAGTAATGTGGTAAATGATTCTCCCTGTGGAATCGGCACCAGAAACATCAGGATACCGAATGCTGAACCAACAATAAATTTCAGAAGGTTTTTGGTTGTTACATGTGATTTTTCCATTTTCTCTTTCCCTTTATAATTTTTCTACTTTAATAAGTGCCTCATAGATCATATCCTCTGTCACTTCATATGGAATATGCTCCATATCCGGTCCTGTGACCGTCTCTTTTAATACATCTTTCAGTGCTTCTCTTTCTATCGGTGCTCCCATCTCAGCAAGTGTAGTGTGAATGCCCAGTTTCTTAAGAAATGTTTTCATTTCTTTTGTCTGTTTTTCTTCCCCGTCAACCATAAGCTGCACCAATACTCCGTATGCAACCACGTCGCCATGCAGATTCTCTTCTTCGAATCCCGGAAGCAGTACCAGACCGTAATACACAGAATGTGCGATTGCACAATTGTATTCATCCAGCACCATAAGTGATACCAGACC
>JBNMIW010000395.1:0-1850 GCA_050873485.1 Lachnospiraceae bacterium
CCATCTACTAAAGCAAACAAGGTATCATCTTTACCCTTGCCTACGTTAATACCTGGATGAATCTTTGTTCCGCGCTGCTTATATAAAATATTACCAGCTTTTACGAACTGACCATCTGCTCTCTTCGCACCAAGTCTCTTAGATTCTGAGTCTCTACCGTTCTTTGTAGAACCCATACCTTTTTTATGAGCGAATAACTGAAGGTTAAGCTTAAACATCATTCACACCTCCTGATTCAAAATTAAAATGTACTTTCTACCATATTTCTCTTCAATTGTAGTAATTCCAAGTAAAAATGACTGAAATAACAATTCTGCATTATCACTTGGCATACTCTTCAGAATAACGTTCTGAAAATTAATCTTCTTATCACCGTTCAATTCCTTCTCGTCATCTGTAAAGTTCTCAAGGGAATTCACCAAATTGATGTACAATATAGATACCGCACTACAAACAATATCTCTTCCCCTTCTGCCGAATTCGGCATGTCCTTCTAACTGGACACCAACTATCTTGTTGTTCTTGTTAAAAACAGTAACAGTAATCATAGTCCGGATTAAGCATTGATTGCTTTGATCTCAACCTTAGTAAATGGCTGTCTATGACCATTCTTTTTGTGATAGCCGGTTTTTCTCTTATACTTATAAACAACAACCTTCTTAGCCTTGCCATCGCCGATCACACTTGCTGTTACACTTGAGTTAGCAACTGCCTCGCCACATAACATATCCTTGTCGTTGTTAATAGCAATAACATCAAATTTTACTTCAGAACCAGCTTCTGCATTAAGCTTTTCTACTTTAATGATATCACCTTCAGCTACCTTGTACTGCTTACCACCTGTTGCAATAATTGCGTACATACGGTTACCTCCTATTATCATTACTCGCCAGATGTGGTGGTGTCTTATCTAAGATACAGGCACACTTCTACCTCTCTGTGCGGCACACTAGATTATATTAACAAATTCATATACACTTGTCAATGAAAATTTCACCAAATATCAATTTATTTCCAACGTGCGACTCCATCTTTTACAACAAGAGTACATTTTCTTGTAACAGATGTTTTACAACTGGTGGATTTGACCATATAATCATGCACTCCATTCAGTTCCATATCCGGATCACATACAAGCCAATTCTTCCCACTCTTAACCAATGTCCATCCATGCGGTGTCATACCTCCATGGTTTCCCGAAACCTTTCCTACACATACTTTGCTGTCATACCCTAACACGCGTGCAATATATGCAAAACATGTTGCATAGCGATGGCAGTTCCCCTTTTTAGTCTTGAACATATAGGTTGCGTAGCTCTTCAAATTCTTTGCTTTCGGGTACAGACCTCCATAGAATCGCTGGTATTTGTAATTCTTCCATAAATAGCGATAACAACTGCTTAACCGTTTACTTTTTGAATCAGAAGCCTTAGAATGTTTCACGACAAAATCAACCGCATATTGTACTGTTTTATCTTTGATGACAATTCCTGTCGTATCCACATATCGGTATCCTTTTTTCTTATTGCCAACAATCTGATTTTTTAGAAATTTGCCATTTTCAATCCAGTATGTTTGCTTTTTGCCATTATAAGATATCGAAATATAACCTTCATCTTTGCTCGGAGTTCCGGTTCCATTTGAATCAAAATGAAATAAAACCGCTCCCTTTTCCATTGGTTTCGCTACTGCATAACCTGTTCCCGTCTTTTTTAACGTTGCATAGCAATTCGTCATTGCTTTTTGATCCTGCATTACACACAGTGTCGCGTCCTCATTCACCGTAACCTGATATGTTACTGTCTTGGCATATACTGTATGGGATCCCATAATAATGCCAAATGCCATAA
>JBNMIW010000396.1:0-1848 GCA_050873485.1 Lachnospiraceae bacterium
ATCATGGGTGGTGCCAAATACCTCTCAAGACTGCTCTCCCAATATAATGGGAATATTTCTCTTGCCTTAGCGGCATACAATGCCGGTTCCGGCAATGTTGAGAAATACGGTGGAATTCCTCCATTTAAAGAAACGCAGACCTATGTCCGTAAGATTCTCGCTGACATCGGAGAGACTGAGAATTCTGTTGCATCGGATCCTGCAGCCGTAACAATCTATGCCGTTGCCGCAAACAGTGCAACACATACTCTATAGTTTACATAAGAAAGGATTTCTATCTATGATCCAAATTGAAAATGTCACCAAAACTTACAACAACTCCGTCCGTGCTGTTGATCAGTTGAATCTGACGGTCAATAACGGCGAGATTGTTGGTTTTATCGGGCCAAATGGTGCCGGCAAGACTACTACACTCAAGATGATGACCGGTATTCTGAAACCGGACTCCGGTTCTATCCGGATCGATGGCTTTGATATGCTCAAGGAACCGCTAAAAGCCAAACAGGTCATTGGTTATATTGCCGACAGTCCGGATATGTTCTTACGTCTGAAGGGAATTGAGTTCCTGAATCTGATATCCGATATCTACAAAGTGCCGACCAGTGCCCGTCAGGAACGGATCAAGACTTTCGCAACCCGTTTTGATCTTGCCGATGTCTTAGATGAACCGATGCAGAATTATTCACATGGTATGCGCCAGAAGATTATGGTAGCCGCTGCCCTGGTACACGATCCGGAAGTCTGGATCTTAGATGAGCCATTAACCGGCTTAGATCCCAAATCCGCTTATACCTTGAAGACAATGATGAGAGAACATGCAGATGCCGGAAATTCTGTTTTATTCTCCACCCATGTCTTAGAAGTTGCTGAGAAATTATGTGACAAGGTAATCATTATCAACCATGGTCGCACCTTGTTTTATGGAACTTTAGAAGAACTTATCTCTCAATATCCTGACATGGATCTTGAGAAGATCTTTTTGGAGATGACTGCTCATGAATAGTTATTTAACACTTACCAAAACATTTATCGCTTCGATCAGCATGAGCCAGCCGCAGGACAAGCGCAGAAAGATCATGCTCATAATCCTGTCTTTTTTTGCTGTCTTTTGTATACTGCTGCCAGTCGCATTTGGCGTTGGCATCTTAGTAAAATTAATGACCGAAACTTTACTGCCGATCGGCTGCGCCTCCCTTGGTATTCAGCTTATGTTCCATGTGATCTGTCTGTTCACCGTGATCTTTGGCATCAATGTAATCTTTAATGAATTTTATTTTTCAAATGATATAGAATATTTGCTGCCTTGGCCGCTTCGTGCATACCAGATCGTTGCTTCCAAATTTACCGCAGCATTTTACAGTGAAAACGTCATGCAGTTTATATTGGTACTATCCTGTATCATCGGATATGGGATCGGTGCAAAGATGTCTCTTTCCGGATGGCTCCTCTCTATTATCGGAATCATCACACTGCCGGTCATTCCGTTGATCTACTGTGCGATCATCAGTATGCTGCTTATGGCATTTACACGCTTCATCCGCAACAAAGACCGTATCCAGAAATTCTCGGTTGCCCTTATCTTTATTATGGTGATCGCGTTGGTTGCATCCATTGGATTCTTACAGAACATGGATATTGATACTTATGTGGAAACTTTGGCAAGCGGAGATCAGACCTTCTTCCGTGTCATGAATATCCTTTTTCCAAATGTTCCGTTATTTGTGAAGACGTTCAGTGAAGGAAATGCGCTTGCATTACTTGCTTACATCGCCATTCACATTGTAGCGGTCGGTATTCTGTTAGGGCTTTCTGAACTGCTCTATTTCCGCGGTGTGATCGGACTTACAT
>JBNMIW010000397.1:0-1833 GCA_050873485.1 Lachnospiraceae bacterium
GGGTATATATCCCGAAAAAGAATGGAAAACAACGCCCACTGGGTATTCCAACAGTTTTGGACAGAATCATACAGGAATGTGTGAGGATTGTCATAGAGCCGATATGTGAAGCGAGATTTTATCCGCACAGTTACGGTTTCCGCCCATATAGGGCACAGAAACATGCAATACGAGACATTATAAACGTGATAAATGCGGGAACACGTTCTCCAGATCAGCCAGTATGGGCAGTAGAGGGAGACATTAAGGGCTGTTTTGACAATATCAACCATCGAATCCTGCTAAAGAAAATATGGCGAATTGGAATCCATGATAAAAGAGTAATCAAGATGATACAACAGATGTTAAAGGCTGGATATATTGAAAGCGGAACTATATATGACACGAAACTCGGCACAATGCAGGGAGGAATTTTGTCACCGCTACTGTCAAATGTGTATCTGAATGATTTTGATTGGTTCGTTGGAAGAATGTACATGGAGCCACACAGACAATGTAAGCATAAATGCAATGATACACGCAGACTGAAATGGTCAGGTGTTACTCCAAAGTACAATTACCGTTTTGCCGATGATTGGGTAATACTCACATCAACAGAACAGGAAGCATACAGGTTAAAACGTATGCTGACAAAATATTTTAGGAATAAAATGAAACTGGAATTATCACAGGAAAAGACCTTTGTGACAGACCTCAGAACAGAGGGGATACATTTCCTCGGTTTTGTGGTCAAAGCAGAGAAAAAGAGGAAAACCCCAGACCCAAGAACATGGACAGAAAATCTGGTAGGGAAACCTTTGCCAGATATGGAACGATTGAAAGATAAAATACAGAAGATTGCTGATGAAGTCCGTGTGATTGGAGAAATCACAGACAGGAGCGTACAGGCGGCACAGATACAGCGTGTAAATTCTATGATAGTTGGATTGGCACAGTATTTACAACCCTCCATATGTTCTCATGCATTTCATGCTATCGACAGGAGAATAAATAATACCGCATTGGCAGTATGGAAACGGAGATTTCCTAAGCACTACAATAAGTATCAGATACCATTGGAAAAGCTTTGTAATCTTCCGCATAGACATGAGGGATATAAAAGTAAAACGTTTGCTGTTCCCATAGAGGGCGAATGGTTTGGCATTACCTATGCTTTTATTACGCATAGCAAATATGAAAGTAAGCCATTTGACCAACGTATGACACCTTATTCGGAAGAGGGTAGACGAATTTACAGTTATTACCGTAGCAAAAGCAAACCTCTTCCTTGTGACAGACCGTCCGTTAATACAGCAAATGATATACAGCTATCGGTCTATGCAAAAACAGTATTTAATTTTGAATACTTTATGAACAGGGAATATGCCTATAACAGGGACAAAGGCAAATGTAAATGCTGTAAAAAGCCGTTATTCTTAGATAACAAAAAGTTCTGTTATCACATCAAAGGGGGACTTCCATTAGAGAAAATAAACAAAGTGCAAAATCTCATATGGCTATGCAATGACTGTTATCGTATGGTCAACAACGGTCCGATACCGCCAGATATAGACGAAAAGGTATTCAAGAAGATTCAGAAGTACAAAAATATGTGAAATTTGTAAGCACGATATGTACCGTGAGGACATAAGGTGTTGAACCTCGATGGAGGGTAGTAAGTTGGTTTGACGGAACGCCGGGTGCGATGAAAGTTGCATGCCCGGTGTGGAGTGGGGGAAAAGGTGGAGATAACTTCAAAGCCTTACCTATCACTATTTTTTTTATATACAAAAATGCGGAACGTGGCAGGAATTTCCCAGACCGATGCACAGAAAAGTTCGGATATGTTTATGA
>JBNMIW010000398.1:0-1830 GCA_050873485.1 Lachnospiraceae bacterium
GATCAATTGCGCAAATGCATTGATGACAACAGTAGAAGAGTATAATTTGAGAGAGAATGAAGTTGAAGAAGAGTCCGGAGAGGATGAAGAGAACGAGTGATCATCTGTGTGTCGGGACTTGACTTGAGAATTTGAACTTTGTATGATGAATACCAGATTGTATGGAATCGGCCATATCAATCTGGTATTTTTACGTAAAAGGATATAAGCGATGGAATATTATTCATTAAACCGGTATCTGAAGGATACCTTTGGACAAAAAGTATATAAAATTGCATTAGATGGAGGATTTACCTGTCCAAACAGGGATGGTACGTTGGATACCAGAGGTTGTATATTTTGTTCCGGACGGGGCTCCGGTGAATTTGCCGGGGATAGACACGAGTCTATTAGAAAGCAGATTGAAGATGGGAAGAAACGACTTGCAAATAAGATACAGAATGGAAAATATATTGCGTATTTTCAGGCATTTACAAATACATATGCACCGGTCGCGAAATTGCGAAAACAATATGAGGAAGCTTTGGAAAATGATGATATTGTGGCATTATCGATTGCGACCAGACCGGATTGTCTGTCAGACGATGTAATAGAACTGTTAAAGGAATGTAACCAAAAGAAACCGGTATGGGTGGAGTTGGGCTTACAGACGATTCATGAGAAGACAGCGAACTATATCAGGCGTGGATATCCGATATCTGTTTATGATGAAGCGGTGACGCGATTAAGGCAGGCTGGAATACAGATCATTGTTCATGTGATCTTAGGACTTCCGGGGGAGAGTAGAAAAGATATGCTTCAGACGGTTTCCTACGTCGGAAATAGTGGTGTGGACGGCATAAAGCTACAGTTGTTGCATGTAATAAGGGGAACGGATCTCGAAAAAGAATATTTAGCCGGTAAATTTGAGACATTTACGATGGAGGAATATGCTTCACTGGTGGCGGAGTGTATTGCAATGCTTCCGGAAGATATGGTAATACATCGTATGACAGGCGATGGAGATAAACGGACATTGATCGCACCGCTTTGGAGTTGTGACAAGAAACGGGTACTTAATATGCTAAATGAAAGAATTCGTAATCAGGATCGGGAGGTTTTGAGAAAACAAATATCGACATTCTTATCTATATCTTAACTTGGAATATGATACAATTGTGAGAGGTAATTATGAACGTTGTCCGGATATAATGAAGTTTAAGAAAGTGCAGAAAGATAAGCAGGGGCGAAAGATAGAATATGAGAAAAAAATGGATAGAGATCATTCGAAATATTATCATATTAACCGGTAGTCTGATGATTGATTTTTTGTTGTGCCTTTCGATGCAACAAGTATTTAATGAAGGGGCATTAGTGCCGGCTATTGCAGTATTAGGCGTGTTTTTGATCGCTGTGTTTACAGATGGATATTTATATGGTGTAATCGCTTCCATTTGCAGTGTGTTAGCGCTTAATTACGCATTTACATTTCCATATTTTAAGATTAATTTTACCATTCCGGAGAATCTGATCTCAGCGATCATCATGATTGCAATTACATTGATCACATGCTTTCTCACAAATCAGCTCAAACATCAGGAAGCTTTAAAAGCAGAGAGTGAAAAAGAGAAAATGCGTGCAAATTTATTGCGGGCAGTTTCACATGATCTACGAACGCCGCTTACAACGATTTATGGTTCAAGTTGTGCAATGTTAGAAAATGAAAAGGATTTTACGGAGGAACAGAAACGGAAGATGTTAGAGGGAATCCAACAGGATGAGCAGTGGCTTTACAGAATGGTGGAGAATCTGTTATCCATTACCCGTTTAGATGGAAGTAATGTGAGGATC
>JBNMIW010000399.1:0-1829 GCA_050873485.1 Lachnospiraceae bacterium
ATAGACAACTACGTCAATACCAGGAATGATATTAGAAGCCTTCTGACCATAGAATACAGTTGCACCCATTGTTTCCAGATGATCTGTCAGAGCAGATTCTTTATTATCAGATCCGGAAACAGTAAAACCTTCTTTTAAAAGAATTTCAGCAAGACCGCTCATGCTGATACCGCCGACTCCGATAAAGTGTACGTGTACGGGTTTTTCAAAATTAATTTTATACATAATATACCATCCTTTATATTCATTTTGGTAAAAATATCATCATAAAAACTATATGTTCTTCATATTATTATAAACATATATCAAAAAAAATCCAAGCTGTAAGTTTTTGTAATAATTTAACAAAAAGATTACGGAAATCATGGAAAAATTGTAAAATTTGTTAGCAACATAAGAGGAAGTATGATATAATAAAAAAAGCAAGACTACTGAGAAGGGGTGATGACATGAGAAAGAAGGAAATGATAGCAATGTTGCTGGCAGGAGGACAAGGCAGCAGACTTGGAGTTCTCACAGCAAAAGTTGCAAAGCCGGCCGTTGCATTTGGAGGTAAATACCGCATTATTGACTTCCCACTCAGCAACTGCATTAATTCAGGAATCGATACGGTAGGTGTATTGACTCAATATCAGCCTTTAAGACTGAATGCACATATAGGAATCGGTATTCCATGGGATCTTGACAGAAATTACGGAGGAGTAACGGTTCTTCCACCATATGAAAGAAGCGGAAGCAGTGAATGGTATTCCGGAACTGCAAATGCAATCTATCAGAATCTGGATTATATGGAACAGTTTGATCCGGATTATGTACTGATCTTATCGGGAGATCATATTTACAAGATGGATTATGAAGTGATGCTTGATTATCATAAGGCGAACAACGCAGATGTAACGATCGCTGCCATGCCGGTACCGATGGAAGAGGCGAGCCGTTTCGGAATCGTTATCGCAGATGAAGAAGGAAGAATTCAGGAATTCCAGGAAAAGCCGGCAGAGCCAAAGAGCAATCTGGCTTCCATGGGAATCTACATATTCTCGTGGAAAGCGCTGAAAGAAGCGTTGGAGACACTGAAGGACGAGCCGGGATGTGACTTTGGAAAACATGTCATCCCATATTGTCATAACAAGGGTGAGAGATTATTCGCATATGAATATAACGGCTACTGGAAAGATGTCGGAACACTTGGATCTTACTGGGAAGCCAATATGGAGCTGATTGACATTATTCCGGAATTTAACTTATATGAAGAGTTCTGGAAGATCTATACGAACAGTGAGATTCTGCCGCCGCAATACATCTCTTCACAGTCCGTGATAGAGAGAAGTATCATCTGTAACGGTGCGGAAGTATATGGAGAAGTACATAACAGTATTATCGGATCGGGGGTTGTGATCGGTGAAGGTTCCGTGATCAGAGATTCGATTATTATGAAGGACACAAGAATCGGAAAGAATTGTGTCATGGATAAGGCGATCATTGCAGAGAACTGCGTTGTCGGAGATAATGTTACATTCGGCATCGGAAGTGATATACCGAATAAATTAAAACCGGCAATCTACTCATTCGGACTTGTTGCCGTGGGTGAAAAATCTGTCATTCCGGATGGAGTACAGATCGGAAAGAATACTGCCATCAGTGGTGTAACATCCAAAGAAGATTACCCGGATGGAGTACTGGAAAGCGGAGAAACATTGATAAAGGCAGGTGGACAGGCATGAGAGCAGTAGGAATTATTTTAGCAGGTGGTAACAGCAGCAAGATGCGGGAACTGACACAGAAGAGAGCGGTAGCAGCGATGCCGATCGCAGGAAGTTACAGAGCTA
>JBNMIW010000400.1:0-1782 GCA_050873485.1 Lachnospiraceae bacterium
GTTGTATTCCATGCCTTTTAACATGTATACATTTAATAAGATGTGGGGAGTTGTGACACCGGAGGAGGCCGCTGCGAAGATTGAAGAGCAGAGAAAAGAAATTCAAGGCGAGCCACGGAATCTTGAGGAGCAGGCAATCTCATTGGTGGGACGAGACATCTATGAGAAACTTGTAAAAGGCTATACAGAGAAACAGTGGGGACGTGATTGTAAAGATCTTCCGGCATTTATTATTAAGAGACTTCCGGTAAGACTTACGTTCGATAACAATTATTTTAATGCTTTGTATCAGGGGATTCCTGTTGGGGGATATACGAAGCTGGTTGAGAATCTTCTGGATGGAATCGAAGTTCGTGTGAATGAGGACTATCTTGTGGACAAAGCAAAGTGGGATGCTTTGGCAGAGAAGATTGTTTATACAGGTGCCATTGATGCATACTTTGATTTTTCGTTGGGAAATTTGGAGTATCGTTCCATTCGATTTGAAAACGAGATTCTGGATATACCGAATTCTCAGGGAAATGCGGCGGTCAATTATACAGATCGTGAGACTCCTTGGACAAGAATTATTGAGCATAAGTGGTTTGAATTCGGAAAAGATGAAAATGGAAATGATATTCCAAAGACCATCATCAGTCGAGAGTATTCTTCGGAATGGAAACCGGGGGATGAACCATATTATCCGGTTAATGATGAGAAGAACGGCGCGCTTTATATTAGATATAAAGCCTTGGCGGATAAAGAGAATAAAGTTATTTTCGGTGGACGTCTTGGAGAATATAAGTATTATGACATGGACGCAGTAATTGCCAGCGCGTTAGAGTGTGCAACGAAGGAATTGGATTAGACACTAAAGAGGAGAATCTTGATTAAGAAGAACGAAGTTTGTTTAGCGTTAAATATATGTACTTATCACAGAGAAGAGTATATTCGTAAGAACGTGGAACTACTGCGGCAATCACTTTTTTTTGACCCGAGTAACAACATTTATTACGGAAGACTGCATATTTTTATTGTGGACAATGCAAGTACGATTCAATTAAAAGCAGATAAGTTTATCCATCTTTTTTATAATAGGAATACAGGTGGATCAGGAGGCTTTCAGCGGGGAATTGAAGAAATACGTGCGTGTGATAAGAATTTTTCACATGTGATTTTTATGGATGATGATGTCTCGTTCGATGTGAGCACATTTTACTTATTGTTTGATTTCCTGGCACAAGTCGATGGCGAAGATCGGGAGCGCCCGGTTGCGGGGCGGATGTTTTGCATGGATCAGCCGGACATTCAGTATACGGCGGCGGAAAAGTGGAATGGTGGAAATATTTCGCATGTGGAATTTATGCGGGACGTGCAAAAAGGCTATTGTCCGGGAAAAGTTGTCTATGATGCGGATGCGGATTACGGGGGATGGTGGTTTTGTTGTTTTCCGATGGAATTTGTGCAGGACAATGATGTGCTTCCGTTTTTTATTCATTGTGATGATGTGGAATACGGACTGCGATACGGGAAAAAGCCAATTATTATTGAAGGTGTGCAGGTTTGGCATGAGACATATGATAAGCGCATAACTCCGTTGATGCAGTATTATGATACCAGAAATCCGTTGTTTGTAAATCAAATATACGGCTTGTTGCCGGTTGCGGAGTTGGTGTTGGAACAATGGAAGTGTAAGATTACGGAATATCATGTGAAAGAAGACTGGTTGACGGAATATTATATAATTCGTGCAATGAATGACTTCCTAAGGGGGATGCGTTGGCTCAAACGTATTGATTCGGA
>JBNMIW010000401.1:0-1779 GCA_050873485.1 Lachnospiraceae bacterium
CCGGTGCACCACTTGCTTCATAACCAGTCATGTTAAACGAATCAATCAGCTCTTTGTTTGCTGTTAAATACTGATTTCCTTCGGAATCTAATACACCGACTCTCAGATCATCGCCATCAAGCACTGACCAGTTTTGTCTGCTCAGATAAGATACTGTATCCGGCATATAATAATTAATATCCGCATCTTCAAAACGATTTACAATTTCCACACCGTTTTTCGTTGTTTTATAAGTTGTTGTATCTGTCTCAGGCTGTGTATACACCGATACGAATTCTGTATTTCCTTCTTCTGTCATACCATTTTCGGTTGTATACCCTTGATATGCCAGTATATTGTTCACTGCATTATGTGCATCGCGGCCTACGGTAATATAATAATCACCGGCATCCAGAATATAGGTTCCATTATCAACACCTGTTGCGTATGATGTCATATCATACAGATTAAAAGTAACAGTTACTGTCTCGCTTCCTCCATTTGCATCCAGCTCATTTGTTTTTGCATATCCGGCAAGTACAACAGCGCTCTTTTCTATACCGTTTTCTTTATCATAATCTGTATATGGTGCCTGATAATATACCTCAACAACATCTTTTCCTGCAGCATCTCCGATATTCGTTACATCTACCGATACGGTAATATCACCATTTTCATCCGGCTCTGATACCTGATAATTAGACCACTCAAATTCTGTATAGGACATGCCATATCCAAATGGATATTTTACGATATCATTGTAATGAAACTCTCCTACGTTTTCTGTACCCATTACCATGTCTGCATATCTGGTTTCTGTATAACGGTAGCCGACATAAATTCCTTCTGCATAAGTAACATATTTTATCGCTTTAGGGTTTCCATTCTCATCATAAATGGTAAGATCTCCCATGTTTTTCATGGACGGTGCATCCATATTGTTATACCAGTAAGTATCAACAATACGTCCGGATGGATTGTATTCTCCTGTAAATATTTTTCCAATAGCGTCCAATCCGTTTACACCCGTATTTCCAACCCACACACAGGCATCCACACCATACTCTTCCTGATCCACTGCTCCTAACTCCATTGGATAAGCCGAGTTGACTACAAGGATTACTTTTTCAAATCCATCTTCTCTCAGAGATTTCAAAAGCGCTTCTTCCTCTACACTTAACGAAAGATAATTGCGGTCTGCTGTTCCATTATATTCTGACATATCTCTCGCAAGATCACCATTTTCTCCACCGGTTCTGCCAACAACCATAATAGCTGCATCACTGTAATCTGCATATGTATCTGTGACTTCTTTGGTATATTCAGAAAGTGGCACCTCATCAATTGTCCAGTCTCTTGAGGTTGATCCTGCTCCGTGTTTATGACCTGAATTTCTGTAAAAATCCACCAGTTTTTCATTTACCTGAAATCCCGCGTTTTTAAAACTGTTTTCCCATGTACAGTTTTCGTCCAGATCAGAAGAACCAGAACCGGAGCCTACTGTAACTGTTCCTGCAGAGGAAAGACCAAACAGAGAAATGGATTCTGTTCCTTTCAACGGTAATGCCCCATCATTTTTTAATAAAACTACCGATTCTGACGATGCCCTCTCTGTGAACTCGCGTTGAGCCTTTATCAGCTCTTCCTGACTATTGTACCCAGTCTCATAATATACTGTTCCTGATGTTACAGCCGTATTGCCCGTTCCACCAACTACACCTAATAATCTGTTCAGCGCTCCATCCCATGTGTAAGCTGCTATATTGCCAAAAACAGTGACTGCTATAAGCAGAACGATGA
>JBNMIW010000402.1:0-1776 GCA_050873485.1 Lachnospiraceae bacterium
GCCATTGCCATTCCCTGACCGGTTCCGCAAATAAGAATTCCATAATCGCATTCTCTGTTCACAACTTTGTTCGAAACAATTTCTGCTATTTCTGCATATTTTCCGCCATCGGCTTCCTGTTCGGACTCACATCCGATGTCAATAATATCGTACCCCTCGTCTCTCATTCTCTCTAATAATTTCTGATAGAACCGATACGCTGCCGGATCGCATCCCATTGCTAATTTCATATATCTTACCTTCCTTTCGTTTAATGAAACCGCTTTCATTTTTTTGTAATAAGTAAGTGATTGCGTATTTTATGAGTAACACACAATCACTCTTTTATAAACTAGAACGTCTGATGAATTAACGGAGAACTCAATATCATGTGCTGATATGCTTCCTCCGGCTGTTCAATCCTCTTCATCAGTAATTCGGTCGCCGAACGACCTAATTCATATGCATCACGCTGGATACAATTATAAGGAATACCAAGATATTGCATCATATCAATCTCATCCAGACCAATATGTGTATACAAATCGGTTTTTCCGTGTGTATGTTCACATACCGCCTGCAAATAACCCTTACTCAACAGGTTATTGCATGTAATCACAGCCGTCGGCTGATCTTCCTGTGCAATCATCCTCTTTGTTACCTGATAACCAGACACCCTTGTATAGGAACCTCTTAATACAAGCTTCTCATCATACTGGATTCCTGCCTGTTTGAGGCCTTCCAGATAGCCTTCAAAACGTTGGATGGAAAGAATATTTTCTTCCTCACCTATAATAATTGCAATCTTACTGTGCCCCTCATTCGCCAAGGCAAGCACTGCTTTACGAACCGCACTCTGATCATCAAAATGAACAATATCGCATTTGAGTCCAACGTCTCGATCCATACATACAATCGGGCAATTCATCCGATCCAGCTTTCGCTGCAACTTATCCAGAATGCCTAATGCTGCATAGTTCACTGCAGGAATATATAATAATCCTCTGACCCGCTGCATTTTCATCATATCCAAAGCTTTATAATCAGCCTCTTTATCATTGTCATTTCCAGAATAAAGCAGAGAATAGTTATGTTTCTTTGTTACATCTTCGACCCCTGAAAACAATTCTCCGAAAAAGGTATTACTGATTTCTGGTACGATAACACCAATTGTTGATGAACTTTTCATAGAAAGATTTCTTGCCGTCTGGGATGGTGTATAATGTAACTCTTTTATAATCCGGCTTACAGTTTCTCTTGTATGTTCTTCTACAATATCCGGAGAGTTCAATACTCTGGATACCGTTGCCTTGGAGACTCCTGCTCTCTCTGCAATATCTGATATTGTGATATTTTTATCGATAGTTAACGCCTCCTTATGTAACCGTTTTCATTGATTGCATTATATGCTTATGCAAAATTTATGTCAATACATGCTCTTTGTTTTCGTTGTATTGCACAGTTTTTTCTCTTTTTCAGGTCATTTTCCCTATTTATTTTGTTATTTTTGCCATGTAACCGTTTACATTTCCATACATGATAATATTGGCTTTCAACTTTTATACTTACCATTTACCCGATTTAACGATGTATTGTTTAAAACAACTCAGCCGTTTTGATCCGGCACACCACTTCAGCTCCAGACTCCGCGTGGTTGTAAAAACAAAGCATGCCCCCCTGCTCTTTTAAGAATTTTTTTGTGATCGCAAGACCAAGCCCCTGATGCGTCCGGTCATGCCGGCTGGCATCCCCGCTGTAAAATTCCTGATCTGCATAGATGAGATCCTGCTCCGAAAA
>JBNMIW010000403.1:0-1770 GCA_050873485.1 Lachnospiraceae bacterium
GATTTGGAAGTGAGGCAATGGTGAAGAAATTTGCCCTGAAATTCCTCAATGACGATAGTTTTGAACAATTGAAAGCAGGATTGGAAAACCGGGATGCAGAGGCAGCTTTCCGGGCAGCCCATACACTAAAAGGACTTTGCATGAATCTGGGTTTTGATTCTTTATATGAAGTAAGCTCTGCGTTGACAGAGAATTTGAGAGGATTAGAATTAAACGGTTGGGAGTCTTTGTTTGAAAAAGTAGAACAGAGATATCTGATCGTGAGAGAAGCATTAGAAGAACTTCAGACGTCAGAGTAAGCGGCTGTAATCAAAGAAAATAGGAACCCCCTTATATGATTTATTTTGAAAGAAAACGGATTATATAAGGGGATTTATTTTTTTCTTGACTTGGAGTGCACTCTAGGCATTATACTTTTATATGTACCGGATAATAATATAGATATAGGTGGTGTTATGTATGACAATTAAAGAAGTAAGTGAGAAATATAATATTAGTCAGGATACCTTACGGTATTATGAGCGGATCGGTATGATACCGGAGATCAGCCGTACACCGGGTGGAATCCGGAATTATCAGGAATCAGATCTTGGCTGGGTCGAGCTTGCAATCTGTATGAGAAGTGCAGGGCTGCCGATCGAAGCATTGATTGAATATGTAAAGTTATACCAACAGGGAGATGCAACCATCGCTGCAAGATTACAGTTGTTACAGGAGCAGCGTGAAAGTCTGGAAGAGCAGAAGGCACAGTTAGAAAAAGCAATGAATAAGTTAAACTACAAGATATCCAGATATGAAGTGGCAGTCAAG
Organism: Lachnospiraceae bacterium; assembly: GCA_050873485.1. Taxonomy (GTDB): domain Bacteria; phylum Bacillota; class Clostridia; order Lachnospirales; family Lachnospiraceae; genus CAG-590. The sequence continues at coordinate 811 of JBNMIW010000403.1, forward strand.
ACGGGAAAATTAACATGGGAGGACGATGAGTAATATAAGGTGACACAGAAGGGAAGCAAGATCGTAAAGGATATCATGTAGGCGTATATGGAACAGATTATAAAAGATGTGCAAATATAGTATTTGTCGATAAAGAATATGTCTTTGCAGGAAGGTTCTGTGCTGTACGGATGTAGAGAGGAAAACAGGGTATATGAGATTAGGAATTGTTGGAAGCGGCATGATCGTGCAGGAAATCCTTCCGATGTTATGTCGGATGGAGATTGACGAGATTTACTTACTTGTAAGACCGGAATCGGAAGAGAAGGGAATCCGGCTTTGTGAAGAATATGGATTAGCCGGATATTATACGGATTATACAAAAATGTTGGAAAAAGATGTGGATACCATCTATATTGCCTTGCCGAATCATCTGCACTATACATACGCAAAGCAGGCATTCGAAGCGGACAAGCATGTGATCGTGGAAAAACCAATGGTGCCAACGATAGAAGAGTTTGATATGCTTTGTGCATTGGCAAAGGAGCATAGCCGACTGTTGATCGAGGCGATCAATATTCCGCATTTACCGGCATTTCAGTCGTTGAAAGAGCATGTAACCGAGCTTGGAAAGATACGAATTGTGAATTTTAACTTTAGTCAATATTCATCACGTTATGATGCATTTAAGGAGGGAAAGATTGCTCCTGCATTTGATGTGAATAAGGCAGGTGGTGCCTTGATGGATATTAACGTGTACAACCTGCATGCGATTGTTGGACTGTTTGGAAAGCCGGAACAGGTAACATATCGTGCGAATATAGAACATAGAATTGATACGAGTGGAATACTTACTTTAGATTATCGTAAGTTCCAGGTGGCTGCCATCGGAGCGAAGGATTGTTCGGCACCAACTGTATCTACGATACAGGGAGATGCCGGTTATGTGCGGATGGATGGACCGACGAATCAGTTCCACAC
>JBNMIW010000404.1:0-1760 GCA_050873485.1 Lachnospiraceae bacterium
GGATATAAATTGTATGCTACAAATCGTTTTGAGCAGCAAACCCGCAGATTTTAGAAACACAAGTTTCTTCATTATGCAGAGAGCGAGAGATGAATTTTGTGATATCTTAAAGAAAGTCATTGGATGGTTTCGAGATGAATCCAAGAATGATTTATTCTTTGAAAATGAAGAAGGAAAACTGACAATCAATACGAGTTATAAAGATCTTGTGGCAACGATTTATGAAGCTCGTAGAGATTGTAAAGTCATGACAATTATGCCATGTGTGATTATTAATGGAGATGAGACTCGTGAAGAAGGAGTTTCTATATTCATTAATACGATCGATTCTATGGTGCAATTGTCATTTAGAAATCTCATTCGTCTTTATAATGAGATTAAAAGTTTTAATTATGCCACGGAAGCTTCTTTAGTATTAGAGAGCTTTTTCTATAGCCGTGTGTATGATAGGATCTTTGATCAAGATCAATATATTGGTAATGGAGATGGTACTTTTACGCAATTGAAAAGATCCAATAATTTTGGTTTTTAAATGAAGAAAGGAAAATGACAAAATGGCTGACAAATTTTACAAGATCACTCTGGCAGAACTTCCCATCGTTAAGGAAGATCCAAACTTTGTACACATCAATTCTGATGTGCAGATGTGGGCAATGATTGCCAACGAGCATTATTTTCCGGTCGCATATATGCCTTGTCAGGGTGATTTGATCCATATTGAGAAAGATAAGGCCTATGTGTATGATGGCTACTATTATTATTTCCGTGGTATGGTAGCCAATAATGAAGAAGCTGAAGTTCCTGGCATTTATTATAATAAGATGACTCGAACCTATTTCGTGGTTCTCTGTGATCCCGAAAATCCGGCGCATGATATTTATTCTGTTAAAAATAATCCTATGCAGCCTCAGTTGAGCGCTGATGCCATCAAGAAAACTTTGGAAGAGAAAGGCGAAACGATCTATGTCGCTTGCCATTCCAATAGTTCTCGTAGTGCGATTCCGGATATTACGAAGAATGATGGTTTTCTGAAGAGAGCAGCAAAAACTGTCTTGAAAGAAAAGAATATCGAGCTGGATAATTATAAGAGCTCTTTTGGTAATAAGAATGAGCTCTTTAATTTGAAGCAGGTTCTTCGTTCTCCGGATGGTAAGATGTCGATCATGCTCTTTGAGCGTTTGATGGAAGCATTACATCTGAAATATACAATCATCATCGAAGAAGTATCTCCGGAAGAAGCGTGCGGCAAAAAGATTATGGAGCCCATTCGTATCTCTTCGGAAGATACGTTTGAGATGAGTAGCCTTTATCCCGAAGAAGTGAAAGAACTTCCGAAACAGAATGATAGCGATACTACGGATGAAGAAGAGGATGAAGACGCATGATTTATACAATGGATGATCTGCATCTTTTCTATAAGCCAGGAAATCAGATTTCCAATAAAGATGGCACCAGAAAAGTGATCAGTTTTATTCCGGATATGGATGACTTCAACGAGAAGTATCGTATCCTGAATCTTCAGAGATTATATTATAAGAAAAAGTCTGAATATGAAGCATTACCACAATATGGTATTATTCATATGCAGGCATGTCTAAGCTATGCGGTTCAACAATACGGTGTAGGAAATGTACCTCCGATTGTATTGTCCATTTTCAATTATATGGATTTGGATAATTTCATTTGTCAGACTCTCAAGGAGAAATATGGAAACATTGCTCCTTTGGATGCAGAGATTATCGGTAAGCAATGTCTGAATA
>JBNMIW010000405.1:0-1752 GCA_050873485.1 Lachnospiraceae bacterium
CAAAATACAAATCCACATCACATATTTACATCATACAAATGTACAACACCGTAATCAACCACGGATTAAAAGGTTGATAGAAAGGAGAAGGTATATTTGTAAGTGACAGTTAAATGAGTCAATTACAATATACCAGGTAAAGATATGTCCGAAAATATAGAAAATACAGTTCAAAAAGAAGATGCTCCTAATACGCAAGAACCGCAGACATCCCAGCCAAGCCAGGACACTCAGGGTGATGCAGCTTCTGCTGCCGGCAACAATGTTGTACCTTATCCGGTTTCCGATAAGCAGAAGCAGACAGAAGCGAAACCTGCCGATAATCCTGCAAATACAGTCACTGAAACAATCACTGAAACAATTGCTGAAACAATTGCTGAAAATACACATTCTACAGCAGAACCCGTTGATGAAGCTGCAAATATAGCCGCTGATGAAGCCGCTGATGAAGCTGCAAATATAGCCGCTGAAACAGTTACATCAGCTGCTGAGTCTGTAACTTCTGCTGTTGAAGGAAATGCATCAGCAGGCTCAGAGAAGTCCCGGACCTCTCACTACGAAGACCCCGATGATATCGAAGAGCTGGAAGAAGATTTCTACGAACAACAGGAGAAATCCCGCACCAAAGACGAGCATCCGTTCCGCGAATTCTTCTCTAATTTCCGTTCCAAACGCAAGATCGAGATGAACCGTGACGAGCAGATCCTCTCCCGTATCAGCGATGATGATCTGATGGAATATCTCCGCATGGAACAGAAACGTATGGAGCTTCTCCAGCAGGCAAAAGAAGTACGTGAAAAAAGATTCTGGACTACATTCCAGCTTTTCATCTGCCTGTTATCCGTTATCCTCGTTATTTATTTTCTGAAGGATAACCCGGTAATACTTGTGACGATTCTGTATACAATTGGAATCCTCACCGCACTTCGTATCTGGAGCAAATCACAGAACGGAAGAGACCACAAAGACGGCAATGATTCCTCCGGACATCACAAGAAACCCTGGGAATAATTAGATTTTCCAGAACACTATAGTGAGACCCTGCTCTCACACCATCATACCAGCCAATATTACACTGGCAATCACCCCAGCCAGAGTTGCAAGCAGCGCACCGGTCAACGTATAGCGCGTCTTCGTAACTCTGGCTGTCATATAATAGACACTCATAGTATAAAAGATTGTCTCCGTACAAGACATACTGATCGATGCAATCAGACCGATATATGAATCTGTCCCATATTCCTTAAAAATATCCAGCAAAAGTCCCGTTGCCGCCGATGAAGAGAACATTTTTACTATTGTAAGCGGAACCAGTTCTCCCGGGAAACCGATCCTGTCCGTAACCCTTCCGATTCCATTTGCAATCATCTCCAGAAAACCAGACGCCCTTAATATCCCCACTGCCACCATCAGCCCGACAAGCGTCGGCATGATCTTGATCACTGTGAGAAATCCTTTCTTCGCCCCTTTAATAAACGTATCATAGACTGGAACCTTCATTAAAATCCCATAACTTATAATCCCGAATATTACCAGTGGAACAATAAAATCTGTAAGGTATAACAATATCTTCATATGCCTGCCTTATCGTCTTATTTATTATCTTTATATCTTATTCACAACGGCTATATATTATACATCTACAGACCTTACCGCCGGAAGTCTCCCCCCGTCCCCATTTATAATGTCATATTTTCCACATATTCCACATACTTATTATCAGATATCCACATGCAGGAGTATTCTTTATGC
>JBNMIW010000406.1:0-1746 GCA_050873485.1 Lachnospiraceae bacterium
ACAGATATGTCCTGGGAGTATATCAGATGCAGGAACGATTGGTTACGGAATTCCCGGAACTTCTTCTTGAAAACTGTTCCGGCGGCGGTGCAAGATTCGACCCGGGAATGCTCTATTATAGTCCGCAAATCTGGTGCTCAGATGATACGGATGCGGTAGAAAGACTGGAAATTCAGGAAGGAACTGCGTTGATTTATCCACTTTCTACAATGGGAGCACATGTCAGCGTATGCCCGAACCATTCTGTGGGGAGAGTGACTCCGTTTGAAACGAGGGGGCATGTAGCACTTGCGGGAACATTTGGATATGAGCTTGATATTACAAAACTGCCGGAAGAAGAAAGAAAGCAGATTAAAGGTCAGACAGAGATGTATCATAAATATAATGACCTGGTGAGAGAAGGAGATTATTATCGTATTGCTTCCTTCTCGGAAAATGGTCACTATGATTGTTATATGGAGGTGGCAAAGGATAAATCGGAGGCATTGGTTACTTATGTGCAGGTTCGCGGAATCCCAAATAGTAAGAGTAGAAAGCTGAAGTTACAGGGATTGGATTCACAGGCGGTATATCAATTGGAAGGAACAGAGGAACGATATAGCGGAGAGATTCTGATGAAAGGCGGATATCTGTTTAAGGATTTCTGGGGAGATGCGGTCAGCAGATTGTATCATTTTGTAAAAGCAGAACAGTAAATCAAAGTGAGTCGATTCGTGGAGTTAATCAAGGTTGACAAGATTAATTAAAAACTTTATAATTTAAGTAAATTTAATGCTACTGTTTACATATCTGTGTGAACAGTAGCAATTTCGTTAATAATCATAGCAGTTTGTGATTATTAATTTGAATTTGTTTGGATGAGGTGGCACGAATGGGAAAAGTAAGATTAGCAGATATTGCTGAGAGAACCGGCGTCAGTACGGTTACAGTGCATAATGCTCTTGCTGGAAATAAAGGCGTCAGTGATGAGATGCGTGAACGGATACAAAAGGTGGCAGACGAACTGGGGTATCAGGCTCTGAGCGAGAAAAAGCAGGAACGTCCGGTGGAAACGTCACGTACGATAGGAGTGCTGGTAGCAGAAAATTATCTGGCACAATATGAGACATTTTATTGGAAGATGTATCAGGAACTCGCAGTGATTGCAACAGAAAAGAGATGCTTTACAGCAGTTGAAGTGCTGAAGAAAGAAGATGAGATGCATACGTTAAAGATGCCATCGTGTCTGATAGAGCACAGAGTAGATGCGTTGATCGTACTGGGAGAAATTAATAAACAATATATTATCAAGATGCAAAGTAAGGCGGATGTACCGGTTGTATTTCTGGATTTTTATGATAAGGATCTGGCACAGGATGCAGTAGTAACAGATAATTTTTATGGTATGTTCCTGATGACAGAATTTATGTTTGAGCAGGGGATCGATGAATTGGGATTTGTTGGTTCTATCTTTGCAACCAGCAGTATTATGGATCGTTATTGTGGATTTATGAAATCTATGATGCTCCATGGTAAGAATATTCATCCGGAATGGTTGATTGAAGATCGAGATGAACTTGGCCAGATGGCATTTGAACTGCCGGCTAAATTACCGAAGGGGTTTGTATGCAACTGCGATTTGGCAGCATTTATGCTCATTGACAAGCTAAAAGAACGCGGATACCGTGTGCCGGACGATGTTTCGGTAGTGGGCTTTGATAATTATCTTTATCCGGGACTGGCGGACATGCAGATTACAACGTATGA
>JBNMIW010000407.1:0-1741 GCA_050873485.1 Lachnospiraceae bacterium
ATGTATCTTTGATATTGAAGGACATGACGGATTGTTATTCTTAAGCGATGTTGCATTTATCCCTTATCCGGATCTGGAGACAAAGGCAAACATCATCCGCAATACCGTTGAAGTTGCTCACGCTTGTGGTATTGAATGCCCTAAAGTAGCTCCTATTGCCGCTGTTGAGGTTGTCAATCCTAAGATGCCTGTTACAGTAGATGCTGCAGAGCTTACAAAGATGAACGAAGAAGGCAAGATTACCGGATGTATCGTAGACGGTCCTCTTTCTTATGACCTTGCTATTGATCCGGAAGCTGCCAAACATAAAGGAGCAACCGGTCGTAAGATCGTTGGTGATGCAGATGTATTATTATTCCCAGACATTCATGCCGGAAATATTACATACAAGGCACTTGTGCATAATGCAAAGGTAGTAAACGGTAACATTTTAACAGGAACAAAAGCTCCGGTTATCCTTACTTCCCGTTCTGATGACTTTGAGACAAAGGTAAATTCTATCGCAGTCGGAGCCGTTGTTGCAGAAGCAATGAACAAATAATTATACTATTGTACTTAATACAGGTAGTCCTTTTGGAGTACCTGTATTCTTATAAAAAGATTTATTCAAATTAGGAGGATTAAACAAATGGCTTATACAATTTTAATCATCAATCCGGGTTCTACTTCTACCAAGATTGGTGTGTACGAGGACGAGAAACAGCTTTTTGAAGAAACATTAAGACATTCTACCGAGGAGATTGCCAAGTACGCTTCTATCATTGATCAGAAAGATTTCCGTAAAGACGTTATTCTGAACGTATTAAAAGAAAAGAACTTTGATATCAACACTTTAGATGTTGTTGTCGGACGTGGCGGTTTGTTAAAGCCAATCCCTGGTGGTACATATGCTGTAACAGATGACTTATTAAATGATCTTAAGATCGGTGTTCAGGGACAGCACGCTTCTAACCTTGGTGGTATTCTTGCAAGAGAGATCGGTGATCAGGTTGGTGTTCCATCTTATATCGTTGACCCCGTTGTTGTTGATGAGCTTGCTCCGGTTGCAAGATATTCCGGTATGCCTGAACTTCCAAGAAGAAGTATTTTCCATGCTCTGAATCAGAAAGCAGTTGCAAAACGTTATGCAAAAGAGATTGGCAAATCATACAACGAATTAAGCCTGATCGTAATTCATATGGGCGGCGGTGTTTCTGTTGGTGCTCATAAGAACGGTAAAGTAATCGACGTCAACAATATCTTAGACGGTGAAGGTGCATTTTCTCCGGAACGTGCCGGTACAGTTCCTGTTGGTGATTTGATCAGACTTTGCTTCTCAGGCAAATACACAGAAAAAGAGATTTACAAAAAGATCTGCGGAAATGGTGGATTTAACGGATACATCGGAAGCAACGACATGCGTGATCTTATGAAGATGAAAGCCGAAGGTCGTCAGGATGCTTCTGATCTGATCGATGCATTCCATTATCAGATTGCAAAAGATGCCGGTGCCATGGCAGCCGTATTAGATGGCAAAGTTGACCAGATTATCTGCACAGGTGGTATTGCCTATAACGCATTTACTATCGATGAATTAAAGAAAAAATTAAGCTTTATTGCTCCATTTACTGTATATCCTGGCGAAGACGAATTACTTGCTCTTGCACAGGGTGCTCTTCGTGTCATGAACGGCGAAGAAGAAGCTCAGACCTATTAAATTACACGCCCCTGCATATGTATTTTATAATACACTATGCAGGGG
>JBNMIW010000408.1:0-1741 GCA_050873485.1 Lachnospiraceae bacterium
AAGGTTAATATGTTGGCAAAAGACATGACAGAGAATTTAGATAAGTTTGAACTTGGTATTGCAGCCTCTAAGGTATATGATTTCATTTGGGAAGAGTTCTGTGACTGGTATATCGAGATGGTAAAACCAAGACTTTACAATGATGAGGATGAGACAAAGGCAGCCGCTCTTTGGACGTTGAAGACCGTATTGATCAATGCATTGAAATTACTGCATCCATATATGCCATTCGTAACAGAGGAAATCTTCACAACACTTCAGGATGAGGAAGAGTCTATTATGATCTCAAGCTGGCCGGAGTTCAAGGAAGAGTGGAACTTTGAGGCGGACGAGAAAGCAGTTGATACGATCAAGGATGCTGTAAGAGGAATCCGTAACCTTCGTGCTGAGATGAATGTACCAAACAGCAAGAAAGCAACCGTATATGTTGTTTCAGAAAAGGAAGAGATTCGTAATATCTTTGAGGATGCCAAGGTATTCTTCGCAACTTTAGGTTTTGCTTCCGAGGTAATTGTTCAGGCAGATAAGACCGGTATTGCGGACGATGCGGTATCTACCGTTATCCATGACGCTGTTGTTTATATGCCGTTTGCAGAGCTGGTTGATATTGACAAGGAGATCGAGCGTCTGAAGAAAGAACAGAAGCGTTTAGAAGGTGAGATCAAACGTTGTAACGGAATGCTTAACAATCCAAACTTTGTAGGTAAGGCACCGGCAGCGAAGATTGAGGAAGAGAAAGCGAAATTAGAGAAATATACAGGAATGCTTGCAACTGTGGAAGAAAGACTTACACAGTTGGCATAGAAGCATTATTGTGTGGCAGGTAAGAATAAGATTTTGTATTGACAGGAGATACATGGAGGAGGTATGATATGGGATTTTTGGATAAGTTGTTGAATAAGGGTGCGCAGGCATTAGGTGACGTGGTATCTGATAAATTATCAGAGGTAGTGCATGGGGATAATGAGATTGGCGATGCTGTCCGAAGTGTGACTTCGGCAGTGTCTTCCATGACAAATGCCGGTGGAAATGACACCTGGGGAGGAAGAACACAAGAATATGATTACCGTTCTTTCGATGAGAAACTCACGAAGGTGATAGAAGAAGTCGGTAATTATGAGATCAGACGAAATATTGCATTAAGCGAGTTGGAACAGGAGTTGGGAGCAGATATGTATGTGCATGGTCGTTCTCACTGTTATTGCGAGCCGGATGATATTTCGTATGGAATCTATCAGGATGGAAGACGGGTTCTGCTCATTCGTTTGTGGAACGATTATGTTCAGTATAATCACGTTGCCAACCGCGAGGTATGGGCTTACTGTAAAGATCATCAGGTGAAGATCTTGGATTTTTACGATTATCTTCCGAATGAAGAAGGGTACATGGCAGAGAGAATTCGCGAAGAGCTGGTATGATGAATTGTCGTGATGACAAGAATTGTATTGTGAAAAGCGAGACAGATGATTTACAATGAGAGCAGCCTGTAATTTATAGAGGTTTGCATATATAAGACAGAAAAGAAAGAGAAACGCAGCATAGCTGCACCTGTGGAGGACGAAGCATATTTCTGTTTCTGACGGATCATTTATGATCTGTCAGAAAGTCTTGCAGGTGGCTGGGATATGTTCAGTCTGGTAGAATTAAGCACGCTTTAATTCCTTCAAAGCATTTTCTCTTTCTTTTTTTATACAAAAGGAAGAAAAATGGATCAAACTATGGTAGCAAATGAAAATAATAT
>JBNMIW010000409.1:0-1733 GCA_050873485.1 Lachnospiraceae bacterium
CATGTTGTCCACGGGCATCCGTATCTCCGAATGTGTCGGTCTGGATCTGAACGACGTCGATTTCAAGAATACATGCATCCGTGTGACCCGGAAAGGTGGCAAGGAAGCAATCGTCTATTTCAGCGACGAGGCAGTCGGACCTTTGCAGGAATATATAGAGGAACGCAAGAAGCTCACGCCTGCCAAAGGTTCGGAAAATGCGCTCTTCCTCTCCTCCCACCACAGTCGAATCAATGTTCGGACGATTCAGAACATGGTCAAGAAGTATTCGCAGATTGCGGTTCCACTGAAGCATATTACGCCACACAAGCTTCGTAGCACCTACGGTACTGCATTATATCAGGAAACCTCCGATATTTATCTGGTTGCCGATGTCTTAGGTCATTCTGACGTAAATACGACCAGAAAGCACTATGCAGACATGGATGATTACCGCAAGCGCCGCGCCAGAAATACCGTGCAGCTCCGTGAAAAAAAGTAATCACAGATATTTACATATCGTATGAATCACCTTATTCATCTCCAGAGGCTTCGCCAGATGATCGTTCATTCCGGCATTCTTCACTGCCTGCACGTCCTCTGCAAATGCATTGGCAGTCATGGCAATGATTGGAATTGTCTTTGCATCCTCACGTCCGAGTGCACGGATCTTCTGCGTTGCCTCAATGCCATTCATGACCGGCATCATGACATCCATCAGGATCACATCATAGGTTCCTTCCGATGCATTCTTGAACTCCCGGACTGCAGCATCTCCATTCATAACCGTTGTGACCTTCGCACCTGCATCTGTAAGCAGATATTTTGCAATATCCATATTTAACTCATTGTCTTCTACAAGCAGAATCTTGACATTGTCCAAAGATAACTGTTCATCATCTACATCTTTATTCTTTACAACCTCAGACTCCGGCGCGATCTCAAACGGAATTGTAACTGTGAATGTCGTGCCAACACCAACTTCGCTCCGCACCTCAATTTTTCCATTCATCCGGTCAATCAGGCTCTTGACGATCGGCATACCAAGCCCGGTTCCCTGATATACGCTAACTTCATTATAATGTTCCTGTGAAAACGGTTCAAACAAATGACGCATATACTTCTCTGACATTCCAATTCCCGTATCAGTAACAACACACCGGTATATAGCCGTCTGATTCGTCTGTTCCACGAATTCCGCACTGCAATGAACACTTCCTCCAGGGACATTGTACTTCACCGCGTTATCAAAAATATTCAGGAATATCTGCCGCACATGTAACGGACTTCCATATACATAAGGATGCTTCAAAGCCATCTTGCAGTCACCATGAACCAGCGTAATTCCAGCTTCCGCAGCTTTCATCGCTGTGATAGTCAGAATTTCATCCGCTAATTCTGTTATATCAAATGCTTCATGTGCAAGCTCGATCCGGTTAGAATCAATCTTACTAAGTTCCAATATATCATTGATCAGGGACAACAGATGGTTCGCCGCAATCTTTTCCTTGGCACGATTCTGACGCAACAACTCCACATCATCTGGATGACGTTCGCCAATCTCTAATAATCCGATAATACCATTTAATGGAGTCCGGATATCGTGGGACATACGTGATAAGAAGGTTGTCTTCGCTGCATTTGCCCGTTTTGCCTCCTGCAAAGCAATCTCAATTGCCTGCATATTTTCTGTGACATCCTGATGATATCCCCACAGGCGGGTCCCTGCCGTATAATTCTCATCCAAAGAACCA
>JBNMIW010000410.1:0-1721 GCA_050873485.1 Lachnospiraceae bacterium
CATTTTGTCATTGTGTGCATTCATTGCAACTACAAGCTGTGTATCTTCCGAAAAGATCACATGCTGTCCAAACATACCGCTCAACATCATCAGATTACCCGGCAAATGCCAGATCTGATAACCATATCCGGTTGCTAATGCATCGGCATCCTGATGAATATTTACCCGTTTCATCTCCTTGATAAATGCCGGCTTGATCAATTGTTTTCCATGATATGCACCGTCATTTGCAAGAAATATACCAATCTTCAACATTCCATCTAATGATAGATGCAGTCCCCATCCACCACGCTCAATTCCTTTGGGACACAGTTCCCAACGGATATTCCCAATCCCTAACGGTTTGAATAAACGCGGCGTCAGATAATCGACCAGACTCATTCCTGTTACCTTGTTAAGAATTGCCGCCAACATATAGGTATTCATACTATTATATATATAACGGCTTCCCGGTTCATACTGACAATCCAAAGTCAAAAATGCACGCACCCAGTCATCATCTGTTACAGATACAATTTCATTACACTTCGAACAGGATGTCATGGTAAGAAGATGATATATTGTAAGTTTTTTTGTATGTTTCGGTGTCAACAGATTATCATACTCCGGGAAAAAGGATAATACATAATCCTCCTGTGTCAGTAAATGCTCCGAAATTGCAAACATCACTGCGATTGCCGTGATCGTTTTACAGGTAGAATTCGTAATATGCGGATATCGTTCAGAATATGGAGTACGATATGCTTCAAACAAAAGCGACTCACCTTTGCAGACCGCCAATCCATCTAACGCACAATTCGGATCACATGCCAATTTTCGTATAAGATCAGTCGTAATCGCAGCATTTAAAGATAATTCCCAAGTCGCAGCCTTTTCCAACGGAACATCTTTACAATCCTTTGGCTCATGAAAAGTAACAGCCGTTCCAGTATTGCCAACATGATCCTGAAAATTATCTACAATCTTTGATATATAATTTACTCCTAAAAATTGTCGTGGAATCTTCATGTTATGCTCCTTTCCGTCGTTTCTTACGAAAACCCGAAGTACGATCATTTTGGATTCGGTTCTGCTTTGATAATCGTCTCTTTCTCCTCTAATTGTGAAGCTCTCTTTACGATCAGTGCATCCGGCATATATCGTCCGATCCCGGTCACACTTGAAGATTTGGTAATATATTGTCCGTTATACCACATGATCGCTGAACTTCCTCCATCCATATTCATACCCTGATACGCCTTGTAATCCATCAGAATATTCTTACAGTCTTCAACGGTACATCCCAAACTATAACCAACCTGCCGACCGTCCACGATCAGAAACAGGAAATCCCCTTTTTTTGTCTGACCAACCGCAGTTCGTGGTTGTATTCCCATTCCAAAGGTTCCGTCAACTACGCTTTTTCCATCCACGATCAAAGCCGGTACAAACTCAACACCCCATTTATACTCATCAACCGAACCATATGGATAGCTGCTCACATACATTAAATTGTTCTTCTTCATTCCGCAAAAACGCCAAGTGGCATCATCTGAAGGTGAACCATATTCCACTCCGTCAATGATCATGGATCCCTTTACCTGTCCACCGATTCCAACACCGTCTACATCTAAGAATCCACTTGCATTTATAACGAGAAGTGCATCCAAATCTTCTCCAAAAGAACCTGCTTCCTGTCCATAGGAACCGATTGCCTTGGATTTGACAAGTTCCACCTGATC
>JBNMIW010000411.1:0-1716 GCA_050873485.1 Lachnospiraceae bacterium
CCTTACGATCAATTCCTACAGAATTGGATGTACGAAGTCCGGATGCATCCGGCGCCGGCTTACCTTCTGCCGCGCCTGTCGCATATCCATTAGAAAAATCATAAGAAACTTTTCCGGTCAACGCATCAAACGCACCCTCCAGAATTGTCATCAGACCTTCACCACCGGAATCCACAACACCGGCCTCTTTCAATACAGGCAGCATCTCCGGAGTCTGATTCAATACTTCTCTACCATATGCCAATACATCTGTGGCAAACTCCAACAAACTCTTCTTGGTCGTACTTAATTCAGAAGCCTTATCTGCTAACCCTTTGGCTACTGTTAAGATCGTACCCTCTTTCGGCTTCATAACAGCCTTGTATGCTGTTGCAACTGCACGATTAAATGCATTTGCAATATCTTCCATTGTTACATCCTGCTTGCTCTCTAATTCTTTACAGAAACCACGAATCAACTGAGATAGAATAACTCCGGAGTTACCTCTCGCACCGCGAAGCGAACCGGTTGACATTGCTTTGGTTACATTTGCAAAAGTTGGTTCTGTGATATTCGCAACTTCTTTCGCTGCTGATGTAATCGTAAGCGTCATGTTCGTACCCGTATCGCCATCCGGAACCGGAAATACGTTCAACTCATTAATATATTCTTTCTTTTCCTCAATTCTTTTCGCACCTGCTAAAAAGCCATACTGCAAACTCTTAGCATCTACATTTACTTTCTGACTCATAGTTCCTCCTAATCAATTACCCGTACGCCTTCAACAAATACATTAATATTCTCAACCTGCATACCGGTAAACTCTTCTACTTTATAACGTACTGTCGACATCAGATTCTCTGCAACAGTTGAAATGCTTACACCATAAGCTACAATAATATGGAAATCAATTGCAATCGCATTATTCTCACCAACGGTAACATTCACACCCTTAGAGACACTATCGCCCCGAAGTAATTTTACAAATCCATCTTTCATATTCACCGTTGCCATTCCAACAATACCAAAACATTCAATTGCTGAAAGTCCGGCATACTGAGCAATGACTTCGCTCTCAATTACAACTTCGCCGTTGCCGGTTTCTAATTCTATCTTCATACATATCCCTCCATGCTTTCTTCGCTAATAAATATTGTATGGTAAACATTATCATACCATTCCTAACATATTGGTGCAAGTCCAAAAAATAAGGTTTTCTAAAAAAATAAATATTTTTGAAATTAATGCTTGCATTCTTGTATTACTTCTGTTAAAATTGACGTGTTGCAAACCGGTAGGTTAATATATTCAAGGAGGTGCAAGTCGTGGCAAAGTGTTCAGTATGTGATAAGGCTGCTCATTTCGGAATCAAAGTGAGCCATTCTCATAGAAGATCTAACAAGATGTGGAAATCTAACATTAAGAAGGTTAAAGCGAATATTAATGGTACACCACAGAGAGTTTATGTTTGTACTTCATGCTTACGTTCAGGTAAGATCGAGAGAGCTTAATCGTAAAGTAATATAAAAGGAGAACCGTTTGGTTCTCTTTTTTTGTTATTTTATCTCATTAACATCTGCAAAATAAGATATATGCAACAACCAATGCTGCTACTACCACAAAAAAATTCCAGAATCCTGTTAATAAAAAATCCACGATCATTCCAATTGCAAACCAAAAAAAAGCAAAACCCCATACCCTTCTCATAGTATATCCTCATCTTACCATACTATAAAA
>JBNMIW010000412.1:0-1707 GCA_050873485.1 Lachnospiraceae bacterium
ATGCCGGAATTCCGGGATATGTGCTCGTTGATCCGGTCAAAAATGAAGCAGATTATGTGAAGCTTGAAAAGCCGATTCAGTATTCTTCCTCTGCATATTTTGGCAAGAATCTGCAGCGGCATGTACAGCTTTCATATCCGACTTATGATTTCAACGGATATTATTTTGAACTTGATAATGAAGGAAATCCATATTATATCTGTCCGGTGTTAAAGCCGAATGCAGGGTTATTTGGAGCGAAGGACGTAAAGGGAATCGTGCTCTGTGATCCATGCAGCGGTGATTGTGAATATATGGATCTGGGTGATATTCCAAACTGGGTAGACCGCGTGTATGATGGTGATCTCTTATGTGACCGGTATAACTGGTATGGTATGCTGTCAGGTGGATTCATTAACAGCAAGATTGGAAATAAAGGCTGCAAGGTGACAACCGATGATTATGGTTACAAGGTGATGGATGGCGATGTGTGGGTATACACAGGTGTGACATCCGTCAATGGCGACCAGTCGAATATCGGATTTGTGTTGATGAATTCAAGAACTGCAGAGAGTAAATATTTTGCAATCGCAGGTGCGGAAGAGCATTCCGCGATGTCCTCTGCGGAGGGACAGGTACAAAACCTCGGGTACACGTCATCATTCCCATCTCTGATCAACATCGGAAATGTACCAACCTATATCATGGTGCTCAAAGATAATGCGGGACTCGTGAAGATGTATGCACTTGTCAATGTGGAGAAGTACAGCATTGTGGCAACCGGCGCGACACAGAAGGAAGCACTTGCAAGTTACCGAAAGCTGCTTGCCGAAAACAGCATTGCGACAAGTGGAAATGATGTCAGCGAAGATACGTTGAGTAAGAAGATTACAGTCACACAGATCCGGTATATCACGGTAGAAAATGAGACATATGTGTATATCACAGCGAAAGATCGCTCTGTCTACAAACAGAATTTTGCTGATAATGAAAGCCTGATCAAGATTGAGGAAGGCGATGTGAACACGGTTCACTATATGGAAGGTGACGATGGTGTGAATACGCTTCTTTCTTATGAATAAGTTATTGGAATAAAATAATAAAAAATAGGATGCTATTATACTAAGGGTATATAATTACCTCTTGACATTTTGCATAATATTTGATATTCTAATTTAGCGTGTTGACGCGGAACTAAATAACACCGATTGGTAAAATGTGTTTTTTAGGCATTGGAGATGTACTCAAGTGGCTGAAGAGGCGCCCCTGCTAAGGGTGTAGGTCGTTCGCGCGGCGCGAGGGTTCAAATCCCTCCATCTCCGTTTGTAGATTACGGATAAAATATTGAAAATAAGTCTTGACTTGTTTTGAAATATTTCATATAATCTACTTTGCGTTTAGATAGAAATTGATAAATGCAATTGTAAGCACTGCGTGCTTACTAATCATCATTCCTTCGGAATGACGATATTTTCCTCGATAGCTCAATGGTAGAGCACTCGGCTGTTAACCGAGTTGTTGTAGGTTCGAGCCCTACTCAGGGAGCTTATGGCCCCATGGTCAAGCGGTTAAGACATCGCCCTTTCACGGCGGTAACACGGGTTCGATTCCCGTTGGAGTCATCTGATCTCAGATCAGTCCCGAAAGGGTTGCGGACCTTTAGCTCAGTTGGTTAGAGCAACCGGCTCATAACCGGTCGGTCCTGGGTTCGAGTCCCCGAAGGTCCAC
>JBNMIW010000413.1:0-1696 GCA_050873485.1 Lachnospiraceae bacterium
TAATTGCATAATATTGTACCAATATATCCTTCATCACTTTCCATGATAAATCAAATGTAATACTGAATTTTGCGCTTGTCCCACTCAATACAAATGAATCTGTAAGATCTCTTTGCCTAGCTTCTGCCAATGCATTAAGTGAATTACAAAACGATTGAAAACGTCTTTCAAATTTCATGTCCATATTGTTTAATATCCTCCAATAATAAATCATTCTTACAAGTATCCATATTCAATAAATCAATACTATATAATGTTGGCAATTCTTCAACTTTTTCAACCAGTTTATCAAAATCATCTGCCTCTGCTACCGCTATATCTATATCACTATGCTTGCTGGCTGTTCCCTTTGCCCTCGATCCATACAATATCACTTTTTTTGCTCGATGCTCTCTACAAATATCTGCAACCTTCCTAATCACATCATCCAGTTTCATATGTTATCCCTTCTTCCCTGCATCACTTATCATCTATTGTTCTTTATACTTCTTCTCGACACACAAACTATAAATCGCCATGATTATTATCGTTTCCACCATTACCCCCAATACTGACAGTAAAATAAACGGAGAATTCTGTCCTGAAATCAAAGGCAATCCCAAGACTATGAAAATCACTCCATAAACAACAAACAGCTTACCAACAGCACGATTGTAGCCTGTTATATCATTTACAGATATCGGTCTTATGTTTGCCCAAAAGCCAGCCGCCTTTTTCGAAAAATATGATTTTACTCCAAGACCGATGATAACAACACCAACTATCGCCCATATAACAAACCCTATCATATTCCCAGTCATAATCTCCCTCCGTCTCGTAAACTCCAAGTTATTAACCTCTTTTTATCTCTTTAACCAATTCTATTATGTATCATATTTTATGTCAAACCAAAACTCTATCTAAACAAAAAGAATCCCCTCCGCACCAGCGCATGTTTCGACTGCTTCTGGCACAGAAGGGGATATTGATTTAACTAAGTAACGTAATGTAGATACCGGTCAGGATTGCCGTTGTGATAACGCCACAGATATTTGCGCCGAGAGCATAATCCAGAATAAATGCTGCCGGATTTGCTTTTGCCGCAGCTTTCTGTGCAACCTTTGCCGTAGATGGCACACATGACACACCTGCGATACCGACCGTCGGATTGAACTTTCCTTTCTTGAAGAAATATACGACATAGCCGCCAATGATACCGCCAATTCCAGACAGCAATAACGACAGCATACCGAGGATCAGAAGCTTCACAACCGTTGCATCCAAAAGTGTGCTTGCATCACACAGAACTCCAAGCATCAACCCTAAGAAGAACGTCGCAAAATACAGGAAATTTTCTCCGATCATCTTGATATACGCAGAGATTCCGGTCTCGCGGATTACGATTCCCACGAAGAAGCTCAAAAACAACGGTGCTGCAACCGGGAACAACAGACATAGCAACGTGTTCGTAATCACCGCAAATACAATCTTCTCCTTTGGACGAATCTTGCTCACCTTCTTCTCCTTCGGAATCTGCTTTCCCCGTAACTCCTTCGGGACCAGCAGCCTGATCAGATATGGATAACCGCCGTAGGTCAGACTCAGATACAGATACGCGACGATCGAGATCGGCACAAAAAGCTCCGGTGCCAGCTTCAGCGAAGCAAAAAGCACCATCGGTCCATCTGCCCCGCCAATGATTGAAACGGCTGCCGAA
>JBNMIW010000414.1:0-1695 GCA_050873485.1 Lachnospiraceae bacterium
AGAACCGTGTCTGCAGCAGGATCGGATCTTGGAGTTAAGACAATTGATTCTATCAATGAAGGACTTGGGGTTCAGTCTCCGTCGAAAAAGACAAAAGAGTCAGGAAGATATGTCGGTGAAGGATTAGTGCTTGGAATGAATTCAACATTAAGTAAAGTGGAATTACAGGCAGCATTGATTTCAAGAGGCGTTATAAGAACAGTCGGAGATAATTTGACGGAAGAAAAGTTTACAGGCTACGGAGCGAATGTATCGGAAGGTCTGGCAAGTGGTATTAAATCAGGCAAGTCAAAAGTGATCAATGCAGTATCAGAGATTTGTAAATCAGCAGTCCGTGAGGCAAAGAGTGAACTGCAGATCCATTCTCCTTCCAAAGTGTTTAAAAGACTGGGCGGATATACAGCAGAAGGATTTGGAATCGGCTATCAGGAAAAAATGTCGGATGTAAATCAAATGATCCGGGAGAGTGTTGGCATTCCTGAAATAGACCACGGGCAGCAAAATGCGAGTGCAGGAGCAAGTCAGCAGAATGGTGCATCTGTGATTCAGATACCAATCTATGTGAATGGAGTATATACGAAAACGGAGATCATTGATACAGCTGTAAACGGAATAGGTCAGATGGGACAAAGTTATATGAGATCAAAGGGGAAGAGAATCAATGTCGGATAGCTATACATTTGAATTCAATGATATTTCAGCACAAACCTATGGGATCTATGTAGAACAAAGGCCTGCATTTCCGGTAGGAAGCAGAAATGTAGAGCTTCTTACTGTAGCAGGCAGGCTAGAACCGTTATTACCGGATGAATGCAGTTATGATCCAATCGAATTGAAGATAGAGTGTGCATTCAAAGAAAATGCATCAGATTGGTGTGCAAAGGCAAGAAGCGTGAAACGATGGCTTTGCGGCTCTGGCGGTCTTCGCCTGTCGGATTCACCAGATACTTTCTTCAAAGTGTATAATACAGAGATTGAACAGATTGACAGAGAGATAAGGATCTACGGAAAATTCACAGTTAAGTTTACTTGTTCTCCTTTTGAATATGTGGTAGCAGGAAGAGAAGAACAAGCAATAGATGAGGTGAAATTTAATCCATATGATTTATGCCATCCAACGTACAGAATCAAAGGAAATGGAGAATGTAGGCTTGTTGTAAATGAGAAAGTGGTAAGCGCAACTGTAAAAAAAGAGATCATAATTGATACGGACAAAATGTTTACCTATGAATCAGGAGAAATGAAAAACACTTTATTAACTGGAGATTATGAAGACTTGTATCTATTACCGGGAGAGAATAAGATTGAAGTTCCAAAGGGATTTGAAGTTATGGCTACTCCAAATTGGAGGTGCCTATGATACAGATATATAAAGCATTTAATACAGACCAGACTCGAAACGGTGATATGGTTCTGATGCCATCATCAGCAACAACACATGCAGTGCTGAACGGAAGCTGGAGTGCGGAGCTGATACATCCGATTGATCCGGAAGGACGCTGGAAGTATATCGAAGAGGAAGCAATTGTTGAAATGCCATCCTTCAATGGAAAACAACTTTATAGGATCCGGAGCAAGAAAAAGACAGCATCCACTGTTCAGGCAACAATGGAACCGGTCTTTTTTGATTCAATTGATGATTGCTGGCTGGAGGATGTGCGTCCGACAAATAAAACAGGACAGGAAGCATTAGAT
>JBNMIW010000415.1:0-1685 GCA_050873485.1 Lachnospiraceae bacterium
CATTGGCTCAAATAATCTACTGTATTTGTAAGATGCAGTAGATTATTTATTTTTATATTCGTTATTATTATGTGCCTCACACATTCATCTCACTCACGCTGTGCAAAGGGAAATGGGTGTGGTATAATGAGGTGAATGGTTAGGAAAGGAGTTCGTGATGGGCGATCATAGAGAAGAAAAGCATATTTGTTTGGGAATACTTGCCCATGTTGATGCAGGCAAAACAACATTATCGGAAAGTTTATTATATGAAAGTGGAATGATCGCAAAACCGGGAAGAGTAGATGATCAGGATGCGTTTTTAGATACAGATACATTGGAAAAGACACGGGGGATTACTATATTTTCAAAGCAGGCATTAATCTCGTATAAAAATACACACATTACACTGGTGGATACACCGGGACATGTGGATTTTTCAGCGGAAATGGAACGTGCTTTATGGGTAATGGATTATGCGGTATTAGTCATTAGTGGAGCAGATGGAGTGCAGGGGCATACCAGAACGTTATGGAGACTGTTAGATCGTTATGACATTCCGACATTTCTATTTGTAAATAAAATGGATCAGCCGGTGGCGGAGAAAGAAAAACTGATGCAGGAATTGAAAGAGCAATTAGATAATGGTATCGTTGATTTTTCAGATATGGAAAGCGCTACATGGCAGGAAGAAGTTGCAGTATGCGATGAGAAACTGATGGAGCGATATTTAGATGGTGAACCGGTGGGAGAAGAGGATGTTTGTGAATTATTGGCAAGCCGGAAACTTTTTCCTTGTTTCTTCGGCTCGGCATTGAAGCTAAATGGAATCAGAGAATTATTAGATGCTACTTGCAATTACACAAGAAAACCGCATACAACGGATGCATTTGGAGCAAGAGTATATAAGATTGCGAGAGATGCACAGGGAAATCGGTTGACATATTTAAAGATTACAAGTGGAAAATTGACAGTAAAAGATTCGTTTGACCAGTGGAATGAGAAGGTCAATCAGATACGGTTGTATTCAGGAGAAAAATACGAGGCTGTGCAACAAGCGGGAGCGGGTATGATATGTGCTGTCACGGGTCTTAGTCAGTCACGTCCGGGACAGGGACTTGGTATAGAAGCGGATGCGGAATTACCGATGTTAGAGCCGGTACTTACTTATGAAGTAGAATTGCCGGATGATGTAGATGCTGCAGTTATGTTACCCAAATTAAAAGAACTAGAGGAGGAGGAACCGGAGCTGCATGTACTGTGGAGAGAAGATACATCCTCTATTCAGGTGAAACTGATGGGAGAGGTACAGATTGAAGTGCTTCAAAAAATGATTGCACAACGATATCAGGTAGATGTACGATTCGGAACCGGACAGATTGTATATAAAGAAACAATCGCGGATACTGTAGAGGGGATTGGACATTTTGAACCATTGCGTCACTATGCGGAAGTACATTTATTAATGGAACCGGGTGAGCCGGGAAGTGGTATGCAGTTTTTGGCAGATTGTAGTGAAGATGTGTTAGATAAAAACTGGCAGAGACTGATACTTACACATTTAGAGGAAAGGGAACATGTTGGTGTTCTGACAGGTTCTGCAATAACGGATATGCGGATTACGGTTGTTTCCGGACGGGCACATACCAAACATACTGAGGGTGGGGATTTTCGACAGGCAACCTATCGGGCAGTGCGTCAGGGAC
>JBNMIW010000416.1:0-1658 GCA_050873485.1 Lachnospiraceae bacterium
CTTCACATCTACCATAAACAAAATCACATCTGCGGTATCAATGGCGATCTGTGCCTGCTCTCTCATCTGGGAGAGGATCACATCACGGCTGTCCGGCTCGATTCCACCGGTATCGATCAGTGTAAATTCTTTATCGAGCCAATTCACTTCTGCATAAATTCTGTCACGGGTAACACCCGGCGTATCTTTAACGATTGCTATCTTTTCTCCTGCCAGTGCATTAAAAAGCGTCGACTTTCCAACGTTCGGACGCCCTACAATGGCAACAACTGGTTTACTCATATTTTCTTCCTCCTGATATTTATTCGGAATTCTGCTTCTATATCATACTAGATTTCTTCAAAAAATGCAATTTTTTAACGCCTCTTTCTTGTCATTGCTTTTAAATAATGGTATAAAAGATAGGTAAGATTAGATAAAAAGCGCGTAAAACGCTTATTATAAGGAGGCACTCATGACAAATATCGAACTTATGGAAAAAGCTCTTCCGACAGCACCACTTAAAATTGCTGCCCTGGAAAGCTGCAAGGATCTGGCAGAAAAAGTGGATCAGTACATTGTATCGTTCCGTAAAAATTCTCTGCATGACTTTCTGGATCCTGCAATCTATTCATCTTATGAAGCAGATTCTTATCTTGCAAAGAACAGTTGCCCACGTTTTGGTTCGGGGGAAGCAAAGGGAATGTTTGGCGAAAGTATCCGTGGAAAAGATCTCTTTATTATGGTGGATGTCTGCAACTACAGCCTGACATACACAGTAAACGGACATATCAATCATATGTCACCGGATGATCACTATCAGGATCTGAAGCGTATCATCTCCGCTTCTACAGGAAAGGCACATCGTGTAAATGTAATTATGCCGTTCCTTTACGAAAGCCGCCAGCACAAGAGAACCAAACGTGAATCTCTGGACTGTGCAATGGCTCTGGAAGAACTGACTGCAATGGGCGTATCCAACATTCTGACTTTTGATGCACACGATCCGCGTGTACAGAATGCGATCCCGCTCAATGGTTTCGACAGCTTCAACCCTCTGTATCAGTTCATCAAAGCTCTGTTTAAAGCAGAACCGTATCTGAAAGCAGACAAAGACCATCTGATGATCATCAGCCCGGACGAAGGTGCAATGCAGAGAGCCGTATACTTCTCCAACGTACTTGGTGTTGATATGGGTATGTTCTACAAACGCCGTGATTATTCTACCATCGTAAATGGTAAAAATCCGATCGTTGCACATGAATTCTTAGGTGACGATGTGCATGGAAAGACCGTTATCATCATTGATGACATGATTTCTTCCGGTGAAAGTATGCTGGATGTTACCAAGCAGCTGAAAGACCGCGGAGCGGAACGTGTATTCGTATGTACCACTTTCGGCCTCTTTACAGAAGGTCTTGACAAGTTCGATGAATATTATGAGAAGGGATATCTGGACAGACTTATCACAACCAATCTGACCTATCTGCCTCCACAGCTTCATGATAAGCCGTACTTTATCGAAGCGGATATGAGCAAGTTCCTGGCACTGATCATTGATTCGATGAACCATTCTACATCCATTAGTGCGGTTATGAATCCGACGGATAAGATTCATGATTTGCTTGAGAAGAGAAATATGAGATAAGTTTGCGGATAAAAGACTAACGAACGGACGC
>JBNMIW010000417.1:0-1650 GCA_050873485.1 Lachnospiraceae bacterium
GATTCGTTGTTTGCAATGGCGATTCCGGTTGATTGGTTTGGTGGTAAGAATTACCTGGTCAGTACGGTAAATAATGGAATCATAACACAAGACATGATCGATCACGTTTTGAATGTGGATGGTATGGAGTTCATTCAGGTGCATCCGACATTTTTATATGAATCACTTTGGAATCTGTGTGTATTGTTGATCATTTTCCTCTATCGCAGACATAAGAAATTCGATGGGGAAATGTTTGCAATGTACATATGGGGTTATGGACTTGGAAGAGTGTGGATAGAAGGATTGCGAACCGATTCGCTGATGCTTCCGGGGGTGAACTTTAAGGTATCGCAGCTTTTGGCTGCAATATGTGTTGTGGGGGCATCCATCTACATTATATACAAACACTACCAATTGAAGAAAGATACTTCTGTTGCGAGGGAGTAAGTATGTGACAGGGTATGAGACAGAAAAGAAAGGTAATGACAAATATTTGTCGTTGCCTTTCTTTTTTTGATGCTCAAGGGTAAGGAATGGTGTATGTTTGTGTTCCGATAGTTCTTATTTTATGCAAGGGTGGTGGGAAAGTGGGGGATTTTTGAAAAAGGTGGGAGATTCCCCCACTCGTTCCCACCACGATTCCCCACCCCGTTTTTGGGCGGAAAAGGAAACATATACGAAAAGAAAATGAAAACACAAGATATAATGGAATAAAAAACAATATTGCACAATATATTGTGTTGGCGAGAGATGAAGGACAGAAAAAACCTGTAAAAATATATGCAAAGTGCATAAAAAATGAGAAGAAAAATTATATAATATTCACAATAAAAATCGTGTTTGATTGGGCAATTTATTCTTGCAATCTCGATCGGTATGAGGTAGAATAGTGGTTGTAAGTGGTGAAATGTGGTATGCAGTGGTAAATTGTGGTGGATTTATCATTACAGACGACAACACTTACGTTACAGGAGAGATTGAAAGAAGGGGAGTGAGTTCATGTCCAAAGGATTAAAAGGTGAATACAATCACACAGTAGACGCTAAGGGCAGAATGATCGTTCCATCTAAGCTGAGAGAACAATTAGGCTTATCTTTCGTTGTAACAAGAGGAATGGATGGTTGTTTATTTGCTTATCCTAATGATGAGTGGGATATTTTTGAAGGCAAATTAAGACAACTTCCAATGACCAATGAAAGCTCAAGAAAGTTCAAGAGATTTTTCCAGGCAGGAGCAACAGATTGTGAAGTAGATAATCAGGGAAGAATTTTAATTCCTGCTAATTTACGGGAGTTTGCCGGAATCACGAAGGATGTAACCGTAGTCGGTGTAGGCGAGCGTGCAGAGATCTGGAGCAGAGAGAAATGGGAAGAGAAGAACAATATTGATGACATTGACTTCAATGAATTGGCACAAGGAATTGAAGAATTAGGAATTATGATCTGATAATGAATGCACATAGAAAGGTGTACACTACATTATTAGAAAAAGGAGGAGAAGCGTGGAATTTTCGCATAAGTCGGTTTTGCTGGACGAGACCATAGAAGAACTGCATATCAGAGAAGATGGTACTTATGTGGACGGCACCCTCGGTGGTGGTGGGCATGCCTATCATGTATGTTCCCGTTTGTCCGATAAAGGCAGGTTCATAGGAATAGATCAGGATGC
>JBNMIW010000418.1:0-1639 GCA_050873485.1 Lachnospiraceae bacterium
CGCAGCTACAGTATTTCGTTCCTGCTGCTGCCGCTAAATATTTTCTCGACGTATTATTTCCAGGCACTATTGAAGCCGACTGCGGCCTTTGTCGTATCGATTGCGCGTGGAATGATCTTAAGCGGACTTTTTATCTTCCTTCTTCCGATGTGCTTCGGAGCTGGAAGTCTGTGGTTTGCAATGCCGCTTACGGAACTTGTGATCGCGGTATATGTGGTGTATCATATGCGGAAATATACGCGTGCGCTGCCACGATAACAACAAACAAAAACAGGATAAAATATAGTGCAGTAGTAATCATTCTTCAAATGTTGCCGCTGCACTTTTTTAGTATTTCTTCCTTTGCGTTTTATATTATCGTTAAATTTATGCTATCATTAAGCCAGAAAACTTTTTTAGAGGTAAACACATGAATAAAATATATAAATCTTATTATCACCTCCCCGGTCTCTTCGAATTTTACGAGTTATACCGCATATTCCTTCCATTATTCTATGAACACAGGGAATATTTTTACGACTGGTGTGAAATCGGCTCGATCTATGGTGCACCTTCGGATTGTATCTGGGGCGGCGGACGTACTTCATTCGGATATTCCGATCCGGAGGAAGTACTTGATCTGATGCGGGAATATAGCATATCGGCCCGGCTGACATTCAGTAATTCGTTGCTGCTTGAAGAACATCTTGCAGATAAGAAATGTAACGATCTTTGTAAAATGTTCGAGTGCTCCCAGATTGCACAACCTGTCACCGGCAAGCCAGCGTATGTGCAAACATTTCACAACGGCGTAATCGTACATTCCGACCTTTTATTAAATTATTTAGCCAAAAACTATCCTGATCTCTACCTTGTCTCTTCTACCACAAAAGTCCTGACAGATTTTCAGGATTTTCTAACGGAAGTAAACCGGGGAGAATTCCGCTATGTTGTACCGGACTTCCGGTTAAATAAGGTATTCGATAAGCTAAATCGAATGTCACAGCACCAGAAAGATAAAGTAGAATTCTTATGCAATGAATGCTGCTGGTTCGGCTGTAAGGACAGAAAGACTTGTTATGAATCCGTCAGCCGGAAGAATCTCGGAGAGTCTGCCCCTGAGTATCACTGCGCTTCTCCGGATGGCAACGAAGGCTACCGCTTTTCTAAAGCCATGGAGAATCCTGGATTTATTAGTGTTAATGATATACAAAACATTTACATGCCTATGGGATTTTCAAATTTTAAGATTGAAGGACGCGGGCTTGGAAGTGCATTGATTCTTGAATTTCTGCTTTATTATATGACGAAACCAGAATATCATATTCATGTGCGCGAGCATATATATCTGGATAATATGTTGGATCTTTTTTAGCTCACAAACAATGCAAAGGAGATTTTAAATATGACAGAATGGGAAAAACTACAAAACGGCCAGATCTACAATGATTTTGATGACGATCTGTTTCAACGCAGAATTGCTGCAAAGAAACTATTCCGCAAATACAACAAGACGGAAGATGAAGAAGTCGAACTTCGTAACCAGATCATGAATGATCTGTTCAAACATGTCGGAAAGGACGTCTGGGTTGAACCGGATTTCCGCTGTGAATTTGGAAAAAATATTACAATTGAAGACAATGTCTATATCAACTTCGGC
>JBNMIW010000419.1:0-1636 GCA_050873485.1 Lachnospiraceae bacterium
GTAATTGATACTACAGGTTGTGGAGATAGCTACCATGCAGGATTTGTATGTTCACATTTGATAAATGGGAATATTTATGAGGCTATGAGAGTTGGGACAGAATTAGCAACAGAGACTCTGTCTCATTATGGTGGATTTTAACAAATTCCGGTTTGTAGAATCCAAAATTTTAATATGAACTGTGAGATAGACCGTATGGAAATAATCCATACGTTCTATTTTTTGCCTTTTTGAGAAAAGTGATTAAAAAACTATTGACATTTTGTTACTAGTATTGCTCCTGTTGACTTTCGAATGGAAATTTCACGGTAAATGTAATACTTTCTTCCGCACTCTCTGCTGTGATCGTTCCTCCATGCAATTCCACAATCTCCTTCGAGATAGCAAGTCCCAATCCTGCACCACCACTTGTCGAAGATCGTGCAGAGTCCAACCGGAAGAACTGTTCAAAGATACGGGATAACTTCTCCGGTGATATCGTCTTACCATGGTTCGATACCTGTATTACAATACTTTCATCCTCTGTGCAAAGCTTCAAACAGATCGGTGTATTGGCATAACTGTAATTCACCGCATTACGGATCAGATTATCAAATACCCGCTCCATCTTATCCGGATCACAGACAAATTCTACATCCGGAATGATTTCAGATTGCCAGGTGAGTCCTTTTTCCTGTAAAACCGGGAGAAATTCACTCATGATCTGTTCTAACATCAGGCTTAGATCGATCCGCTCTTTGTCTAACTCAATCGCCGTCAGGTTAAATCTCGTAATATCAAAAAATTCATTGATCAGATCCTCTAACCGTTCTGCCTTTGTAAGTGCAATTCCGGTATATCTTGCCCGAAGTTCCGTAGACAATTGCGGTTCATCCTGTAATAAAGTCAGATATCCGATCACACTGGTTAGCGGCGTCTTCAGATCATGTGCTAAATATACGATCAGATCATTCTTCCGTTGTTCTGCTTCTTTCGCCGCTCTGGCATTGTGCAATGCCTGTTCTCTTGTCGCATTTAACTGTATCTGTACATCCTTCAGTGCCGGTGATAACCAGATCGTATCTTCCGGCAGCATGGCAAGCTGTTCCGATGCCTCTACTACTTCATCCAGATACCCAAGTGCCCGCTTAAAAAATCTTCTTGTAATAACTGCCCATCCTATTGCAAACAAGATACCTACAAATGCATAGGTATACTCATCGATCAGATTGAGTAATGGCCACAATGTATCAGTCGGATACCAGATTCTAGACTGCAATATTATATAGGACACATAAATAAATGCAACTAATACTGCGCCATACACGATCAATGCCCATATATATCCCCACATCAATCGTGAAGTAAGTCTACCCTGTCCATATTGTTTTCTTTTTTTATGCTTCAATGGTATATCCAACCCCCCAGACTGTCTTTACGTATCGTGGTTTTCTCGCTGGTTCCTTCATCTTCTCCCGAAGCCTTGCAATATGTGCCATCACGGTATTATTCTGATCTAAGAATTTCTCACGCCATACCTGCTCGAATAATTCTTCCGAAGACACTACATTGCCGCGCCTTTCACACAGATACCAGAGAATATCAAATTCCATTGGCGTCAGGTTCAGTAATTCTCCATTCAATGTACAGCTATGAC
>JBNMIW010000420.1:0-1636 GCA_050873485.1 Lachnospiraceae bacterium
GGATACTACACTTCATGGGTTGAAACAAACTATAACTCTGCTTATGTAAGTACGAGTAAAACTTTATCTGTGCCGACAGGATATTACTATCGAGTGTACTGTGTACATTACGCAAACTCAGATGTAAGTGATTCCTACACAGACGGCATTTACATCTAAAAAACACAAACCAAAAATATCCCACACCCCTTACTCACCCAAACCCACCCCACACCACGAAACCAAAAATATTTTTTATAAAATATTCATACGACTATCTACCGGTGCGGCAGTTAGCCAAAGTAAGGATAAGGGAACAAACATGAGGGAGGGAGATGGGGAGATACCTTTTAAGACCTGTTCGGATCGCAGGTTAAGAAAGTTCGACATCTCCGGTCTTACAGACTGACAAGAGGGCGAGCAGAACTGTAAAGGCCACAACTAATTAACGTATTTTCTGGTTGGATAAAAAGCATATGACCAAATAATACAACCCGGTCGCGAAGTATGTGAGTATTGAATATCAGAGCAAGCCTAACTAGAATTAAACTGGAACAAAATTAGACCAAAATAAAGAAGCAGGTCGGGAAAATTCCTGACCTGCTTTCGTTGATGCAAAATTGCGAAAAATTTAATTACTTGTTGTTTAAGTATTCTTTTAAAGCGAGTGCAAGCTGATCCGGGCAGGATGTTGTTTTGTATCCGCACTTAACGCCTTCGATACGGGAAATTACGTCGTGGATATCCATTCCCTCAACGAGACGACCGATACCCTGTAAGTTACCGTTGCATCCCCCTGTAAACTCAACATTATGAACACGTCCAGCTTCATCTACTTCTAAATGAATGTTCTTAGAACAGACGCCGTGTGGTGTAAATTCCATGAGTATAATCCTCCTTTATATTATTCTATCATTGTGTCTTATCAAATTGCATCAATGATTATAACACAGTCTTATAAGAAAATGCTAGTGCATATTATAAGAAATCTGATATAATAATTATTGGAATTTTGAAGGAAAATCTATAGATATAGATAAAAACAATATGCAGAAAAACGGAGGATTTTCAAATGATAGGAATTATCGGAGCAATGGACGAAGAGGTTGCAATCTTAAAGGAAGCGATGGAAATTCAGGACACGATGGAACGTGCCGGAATGACTTTTGTGAAGGGAATCATGAGCGGCAAGGAAGTTGTAGTGGTACGAAGTGGTATCGGTAAGGTCAACATGGGAATCTGTGCACAGATTCTGATTGACTGCTTTGGCGTGGATACACTGATCAATACAGGCGTGGCAGGATCTCTGGATGCAGATATCAACATTGGGGATATCGTGATCTCTACAGATGCAGTTCAGCATGATATGGATGCAAGTGTGTTTGGTGATCCGGTGGGACAGATTCCGAGGATGGATACATTTTCGTTCCCGGCAGATGAAAAGCTGGTGAAGCTGGCAGTGGAAGTAAACAAAGAAGTGAATCCGGACATTCAGACATTTACCGGAAGAGTACTTAGCGGAGATCAGTTTATTTCCGGCAAAGAGAAGAAAGAATATCTGGTAAAGACATTTGATGGAAAGTGTGCGGAGATGGAAGGCGCGGCAATGGCACAGACCGCATATCTGAATAAAGTTTCGTATGTCATTATTCGTGCA
>JBNMIW010000421.1:0-1629 GCA_050873485.1 Lachnospiraceae bacterium
ATGATAAGATGCTTGATTATCATAAAGAGACTGGAGCAGATGCGACAATCGCGGTCATTGAAGTTCCGATGAAGGAAGCAAGCCGTTTCGGTATTATGAATACGGACGATGAGGGGAGAATTGTAGAGTTTGAAGAGAAACCGGAGAATCCAAAGAGCAATCTGGCATCCATGGGTATTTACATATTCAACTGGAAGCTTTTAAGAAAGATGCTCCTTGCAGATATGAAGAATCCGGATTCTAATCATGATTTCGGAAAAGATATCATTCCGACTATGCTGAATGATGAAAGAAAGCTCTACGCATACAAGTTCAAAGGATATTGGAAAGATGTTGGAACAATTGATTCCCTGTGGGAAGCAAATATGGACCTGATCGACAGTAAAAATGAACTTGATCTGAATGATGATTCATGGAAGATTTACACAGAGGATACAACTGTGCTTCCGCAGTATGTTGGTCCGACAGCAGAGATTGAAAGAGCATTAATCAACCAGGGCTGTGTGATCAATGGAAAAATCAAAAATTCTGTATTGTTTACAGGTGCAAGAGTCGGTGAAGGTGCACAGATCATTGACAGTGTACTGATGCCGGGCGTTGAAGTAGAAGAAGGTGCAGTTGTAACAAGAGCGCTTGTGGCTGATGGTGTAAAGATTGGCAAAAATGCAGTTGTCGGATCAGCAGACAGCGAACATATTGAGTTAGTATCAAAACGTGTTAAGGGGGATGAGTAATATGGCACAGGCATTTGGAATCGTAAGTTTTGCCGGCAACAATATCCGGGTAGGAGAGATGCAGAATTACCGTCCGGTTGGTGCTGTTTCATTCCTTGGAAGATACAGAGTTATCGATTTCCCAATCTCTAATATGAGCAACAGTGAAATCGAACATATTCAGGTTTATGTAAGAAGAAAACCGCGTTCTCTGACAGAACATCTTGGAACAGGACGTCATTACAATATCAACTCGAAGAGTGGACGTCTTCATATTCTTTATTCTGATTTTGCAAATGCAGAATGGAGTGTATACAATAATGACCTGGCGGCATATGAGGAAAATATGGAGTGCATTGAAGCTGTAAAATATCCATATGTAGTTATTGCACCAAGTTATATGATTTACACACAGAATTATGATGAATTACTTAAGACACATATTGAATCCGGTGCAGATATTACCCTGTTATATCACAGTGTGGATAATGCAAAAGAATACTATCTGAACTGTTCAACACTTAATCTGAACAAGCAGAAAGGTGTTCTTTCATTAGAGCCGAACCATGGTAACGCGAAAAACCGTAATATCTTCATGGATACGTATGTAATGCGCAAAGATCTGTTTATGGAACTGGTTAAAAAGGGAAGAAAGATTTCTTCCATGTTCACACTTAATGATATTGTGAATATGGCCTGCAGTGAACTGGATGTACGTGGAGTATCACATAGAGGATTCTTTGCATCTATTACAGATTTCAAGAGTTACTATAATGCAAACTTATCACTGATCGATATGAAGAATGCAGTGACTTTGTTTGATAAGAACTGGCCGATTTACACAAGAACAAATGATTCCTGCCCAACAAAGTATTACGAAGGAGCAAGTGTCAAGAGTTCAGTAATTTCCAATGGA
>JBNMIW010000422.1:0-1624 GCA_050873485.1 Lachnospiraceae bacterium
AACTGCCCGACAATAAACAGATCCGCCAGACCATATAGTGTCTGTAAAAAATACGATAATAAATATGGTAATGCAAAATACGCAATTGTCTTTCCTACACTACCCGATGTTAAATCCTTTTCCATAGTCCTATTCTAATCCGGTGATGTTCTCTTTTGTTTGCCGGACTATCTCCTTATGACTAGGATACTAAACCTTACTGCAATTGTAAAGTCATGATTTACTTTTTCCCAAAATGAAAGAACCCCTTTTTCTCATATGGTTCTGTCTCAAATGATGTTAAGGAATAACCAATCTTTTCAATCTCCTGTCTTGCAAGATCCATATCCAATTCGTTCTCACTAATCACTATCGTTTCACCTGCTTTTGCAGAAGATGTAACCTTTTTTACCTGAAAATGATTCCGGATCAGATCATTCATATGTGATTCACACATTCCACACATCATTCCATCAATTTTCAATGTTGTCTTTACCATAATACTCACTCACTTTCCTATTATTCGTTTAATATGATATACCCCCATACCGTATGCAGTCAACATTCCAATTGATATAAATTCTCATTTTTCATTATTTTCATCACTCATCCGATAGCCAACACCCAGTTCATTCATTATATAATTCTTCTTTCCTGGTTGTGCTCCGAATTTCTTACGGATATTCGCCATATTCACCTGTAATTTTTTTGTACTGCCGGAATCCTTATAGCCCCATATCTCATTGATCATAAAATCATAAGTCAGCATTTTTCCTGCGTGTTCCGACAATAATGCCACAATATTATACTCTGTCTGCGTAAGCCGCACCTCTTCTGTTCCTATATAAACACATCTTGCATCATAATCAATTGTCAGCGCACCTGTATGGAACTTTCCACCCGGAAGTTTGCCACCATCCGCACGGTGTGTCGCAGTACGAAGTGCAGAACGTACTCTTGCAACCAGTTCCGCAGAACCAAATGGTTTCGTCACATAATCATTTGCTCCCATATTCAATGCCATCACTTTACCATTCTCATCGGAACGTGCGGACAATACGATCACCGGTGTCACCGACTCTTTCCGAATCTCCTGCAAGAAATGCATACCATCGCGATCCGGCAAACCAAGATCTAAGATCACCAGATCCGGTCTGTGCGATGCAAACAACATACTGCCTTCTTCGCAGGTATATGCATGAATGGATTGATATCCATTTGCCTCCATAAGTGCACCAAGCAGATTGCTGATATTTACTTCATCTTCTATGATCAATATTTTATATCGATTCTTCATCTTCTTCGTCCTCCTGTAAATCCAGACTAAATCGGAAGATTGCTCCCCCATTTTTTCCATTCTCTGCCGTGATATCTCCGCCGTGTGCTTTTATAATTGTTGCACATACCGATAATCCGATTCCCGCATTGCCTTTCTTGCGATCCGGTGATTCCATCTCATTCATATACGTTCCACTGAAAATCTGTTTTAACCGATCCGAAGGAATCCCCTTTCCATCGTCCCGCACTTCAAATATCACTTTCTGTCCGATGGAAAATACTTTCAAGTAGATATGTTCCATCCTTTCTGCATGTTGGACTGCATTTTCCAATAAATTGATCAATACCTGCTCGATCAGGATCGGAT
>JBNMIW010000423.1:0-1601 GCA_050873485.1 Lachnospiraceae bacterium
GGTTTGTTCCTGCCGGACAGAGTACGCAGATGATCGTGGGAGCAACCTCTGAGAATGATTATCAGATATTATCGGTTGCGCAGGCAATGTATAAGCAGTTTGATCTCAGACGTGTGTTTTATTCGGCCTATATTGCGCTGAATGATGATTCGAATTTGCCGGCAGTAGGAACCAAACCTCCTTTGCTACGTGAACATCGTCTGTATCAGGCAGATTGGCTTTTGCGTTTTTATGGATTTGAAGCGGGGGAGTTGCTAACAGAAGATCGACCGAATTTTAATGTATATTTAGATCCGAAGTGTGAATGGGCACTGCGGCATTTGGAATTGTTTCCCGTTGAGGTGAATCAGGCTCCTTATGCAATGTTGTTGCGAGTGCCGGGAATCGGGGTGAAGTCTGCAAGGAGAATTGTGATGGCAAGGCGTACAGCAAAGCTTACATTTGATGGTTTGAAGAGAATCGGCGTTGTGTTGAAACGGGCACACTATTTTATTACTTGCAGTGGTAGGATGTTATATCACACCAAGATTGAAGAGGACTATATTACGAGAAGGATTCTTGAGCTGGATCATAAGAAGAACTGGGAATTGGATTATGATATTACATTTCGACAGTTGTCATTATTTCAGGATATGGGAATGGAGGAAGTTTCATGAATCGAATTGTTTATTTATGTGAGGATACACCGGATGGTATTTTTACTGCGATTTATGATGCATGGGTAGCCGGAATACCGGATGAACGGTTATCGCTCCGTGTGCAGAACAATTATATGATGGAATTTTTTACGGATTATGTGGAAGTGCAGACAGATTTAGAGAAAGCGGTTAAGGTAGCGAGATCTGTCAGTCACAAGATTGGAACGGATGCATATGATATGATCTACAAGACGGCTCTTTCCTGTGAAGAGGAGAAGATTGATGTCATCTACCGCTTTTTGAAGATGGGATTTTCTTATGGACATTCTGCTGTTGCAATGCATGCGGATGACAGGGTGTGTCGATTGTTTGAATATAGCCGTGCAGTAACCAATGAAGCACATTTGTTTCGGGAATTTGTACGATTTGGGGAATCAGACGAAGGAATCCTGATTTCGCGGATTAAGCCGAAGAATCAGGTACTGTCTTTAATTGCATATCATTTTTCGGATCGATTTCCGGAAGAACATTTTGTCATATTAGATGAGACACATCGAATGGGATTATTTCATGCAAAGGGACAGACAGCATATTTGTCCCCGCTTACACAGGAGGCATTCGATAATATATGGAAACACAATCATGGACAGATGTATGAAGATCTTTGGAAAACGTTTTTCCGGACAATTGCGATTAAGGAACGAACCAATAAGCAGTGTCAGAGAAACCATTGTGCCTTGAGATACCGGGATTATATGGTGGAGTTTCAACGCTGATTGGCATTTTGCATAATGAGACTATACAATACAGACAGAAATAGGGAGTAACGTTTTGAAATAACATACATTTATTGTAGGTTTTTGTAAAATAATGGATTTGCAATGTACAATATACACTATATGAGTTGTGCAATAAGTATAAAAATAGATAAAAATGTAACTATTTTAAAAATTGTTGTTGAAA
>JBNMIW010000424.1:0-1599 GCA_050873485.1 Lachnospiraceae bacterium
TTCATAAGACTTTAAGCTGTCTGGCGGATCTGTGGTACTTAAAGACCGGCATTCAGGAGGCGAATCATTATGCTTATGCCAACCTGATCGTCATTTTGTTTGTGGCAGCAACAACGGTATTTCTGGTGATAAAAAACAGAGTATACAAAGATATTCCGGGTGTGATCGTGACATTTCTTGCAGCAGGGCTGCTTCCAGTCGTAGCTTTTGCAGTCAATTTTGTTTCGGCAGATGTCACCTACCATACGCTTATGGAAATGGCAGTATGTTTTGTGTATATCCTGTTGTTATTGTATATAGAGCGTGGAAAATGGGAGAAAAAAGCAGGAAAGCTGTGGAAAACAGCCGGACTTCTTGCATTGGTTTATCTGGTTTATTATAATACCATTAACGCCAACCTTGCGTATAATTCCATGAATTTGAGTTATCAGAAGTCGTATGCAGTGTGCAGTAATATTTTAGACCGCATTCAGGATCTGGATGAATATCCACAGACGACCAAAGTGGCGATGATGGGAACTTACCATGCATATTCGGGCGGTGTAGAAGATCTGCATCCGGATATCATGGGTGTGAGCCAGGATATCTATTTAGAGGGAGACTATCACTATATCGCAATGTGGAATTATTGCTTCGGTCTTGGATTTGCACTTACATCAGGAGAGGAAAAAGAGGCAATCCGGGCTATGGAGGAGTATCAGAATATGGCAACTTATCCGGCAAAGGGCAGCGTGCAGGTGATCAACAACACGATTGTTGTGAAGTTTGAATAAGAGAAGGAACGACAGATGAAGAAAATAAAAGAACTGATTTTGAAATGCTGGAATAATGATGTGCTGCGTTACATTTTCTTCGGAGGATGTACTACCTTAGTGAATCTGGTATGTTATTATGTACTCAGACTTGCAACACCGATCAATATGAATATTGCCAATACCATATCGGTTATGGCTGCAATCCTGTTTGCATATTTTGGAAATTCGAGATTCGTGTTCCGCTCAGAGGCAGAGAATCTGAAACAGCGTTTTGGTGAATTTACCAAATTTGTAGGAGCCAGACTTTCCACGATGATTATAGAAGTCGGGGGAGTATGGTTGATGGCAGAGGTTATGCATATCAATGATCTGATCGCAAAGTTTGTGATCCAGTTTATTATTCTGGTTCTCAATTATATATTCAGTAAATTTCTGGTATTTACAAAGAAGAAAGGTACAGGTGAGAAAGCTTGAAACTGTCATTAGTTGCACCGTGTTATAACGAAGAGGGAAATGTCAGACTGTTCTGTGAGGAAGCAAGAAAAATCTTAGCAGGTTATGATTATGAGATTGTATTCATCAATGACGGGAGCAAAGATGGAACATTAAAAGTGTTAAGAGAGCTGTATGCAGAGAAGAAAGAGCAGATGACGATCATTAACTTTTCCAGAAATTTTGGAAAAGAGGCAGGATTGTATGCAGGACTTCAACATGCAAAGGGAGATTATATCGTCATTATCGATACCGATCTTCAGCGGCCGATTGAAGTTGCTAAGGAGATGATGGATTTTCTGGAAGAACATCCGGAGTATGATGAAGTGGCAGCTTATCAGGAAGAACGCAA
>JBNMIW010000425.1:0-1598 GCA_050873485.1 Lachnospiraceae bacterium
ATCGTAGACCATCAATATCAAACTCGTCAATCCAACCTTTCACGGCAGCAAAAATATGCTGAATGACTTCTTCATTTCTAAGATTTAATTTTACCAGATCGTAATTTCCTTCCCAGCCTTCATACCACAGACCGTCGTTATAATTGGAATTACCACCAAAATCAATATGGAACCAGTCACGATATCTGGAACCTTCTCTATTCGCAAGAACATCCTGAAAAGCCCAGAAACCTCTTCCGACATGATTAAATACTCCATCCAGCACTACTTTGATTCCCGCTGCATGCAGTTTGTCACAGACCTGTTTGAAATCTTCATTTGTTCCCAGTCTGCAATCAATCTTTGTATAGTCTCTTGTATTATATCCATGTGTATCTGACTCAAACACCGGTGAGAAATAAATGGCATTTGCACCCAACTTCTCAATATGTGGAATCCAATCAATCACCTTCAAAATACGTGATTCCTGTTTGCCATCATTTTCAAATGGTGCCCCACAAAAACCCAATGGATAAATCTGATAAAAAACACTCTCGTATGCCCACATTATTCTGTCCTCCTTATTATCCGTAAACATTGTAGATATCACACCGCCGGAACTTGTCTCGCCATTTCCCGGATGCAAGGCATCCGAAAGTTCTTCGGTTCATGAACTACTGCCTAAATAGTATATCACACTCGATAAGGTGTGGCAAATCCGACGTTTTTCTATTCTGTGTCTATTGACCGCTTAACGCATCAATCTCGCCGTATGCTTTTCCAAGTTCCAACGTACGTCCTTTGTATTGTGCCATCTGACTTACTGACACAATCTGATAACCCATTTCCTTTAATTTGGGAACCATGATCTCCACCGCTTCGGCTGTAGAATCATAGATATCATGCATTAACACAATATCCCCGTCCTTTACGGTCGATAATACTTTCTCAGCAATATCCTGTGCATTCCGGCTGCTCCAGTCCTCTGTATCCAAATCCCATAACACCACCGGTTCCGTTAACAATGCCATCACTTTATCATCATATGCACCATATGGCGGACGGATCAACGTCGCCTTTTCTCCTGTTGCATTCTTAACCGCACGATTGACATCCGATATCTCTTTTTCAATCGTATCATCATCTGATTTGGTCAGATTAGCATGATGATAAGTATGATTTCCGATCTCACTTCCGGAAGAAAGAATATTCTGCAATGTTTCCGGATAACTCTCCGCATTGTTACCTACCACAAAAAAAGTAGCATGTGAATAATTGGCATTTAACACCTCTAATATCCTGTTTGTGTATTCCGGATTAGGTCCATCATCAAATGTAAACGCAACCATCGGAGCTGTTGTATCTACATCATCCGGATTACTCGCTCCAAACGTGATATGCCGGTAATATGTCAGAAATTGTCCCCTTACCTGAGTCAGATCCTTTTCATTAACATCTCTTACAATGCCCTTGTTTACAATCTCCCGGTGTGTCAGATGCCGATACCACATACGCATTCTTCCATATGGCGATAATTCAGCCGCTAAAATACAGACAAACGTTACTGCCAACACAAAAGAAACTTCTTTTCCCCTTGAATGTCTATAACGATGTCTGTA
>JBNMIW010000426.1:0-1558 GCA_050873485.1 Lachnospiraceae bacterium
AGATGGAACAGTACAAGGCCAATCATGATGCACTGACCGGTATTTATAACCGGGAATATTTCTATGCGCGTGCGGAGCAGATGCTGCGTGAGAATCCGGATACGGAATTTTACATTGTTTGTAGCGATATCCGCGATTTTAAAATTGTGAATGATGTGTATGGATCAAAAAAGGGCGATGATATCCTTGTGAAACAGGGAGATAGTTTGAAACAGAAAACACCACCGGGGTGTATTTACGGACGGCTGGCAGGTGACCGGTTTGCGTTGCTTTTACCGAAGGAACTGTTTCAGGAAAGTGTATTTCGTCGGGAGATTTCGCGGATCGAACAGATCGAAGGGAATTCCAATTTCCGTTTGCGTATGTACATGGGAATTTACGAGGTGGATGATCGAAATACACCGGTTTCTGTAATGTGTGATCGTGCGATTATGGCAATTAAGACGATTAAGGATGATGTGGCGAGCCGAATCGTGTATTATGACAAGGCACTACGCGAGACTGCGCTCAAGGAACAGGGAATTATCAGTCAGTTCCATGATGCATTAGAGGGCGGACAGTTCTGTTTTTATATTCAGCCGCAGATATCTGTAGACGGTACTGTGCGTGGTGGAGAAGCATTGGTTCGATGGATTCATCCGGACAGTGGCATGATTCCACCGGGTGAGTTTATTGAACTGTTTGAACGTACAGGCCTGATCAGTGAACTCGATCGTTACATTTGGGAAAAAGCTTGTATTCAACTTCGTGACTGGCGCAGACAAGGACATGCGGACTTTTATCTGTCAGTCAATATTTCACCACGTGATTTTTATTATATGGATATCTATAAAGTGTTTACCGGATTGGTGCAGAAGCATGGTTTTGAGGCTAGAAATCTGCATCTGGAGATTACTGAGACAGCGGTTATGTCAGACATGAAGAAGGTAATTCGCCTGGTAAATAAATTGCGACAGTATGGATTTAAGGTAGAGATGGATGACTTTGGAAGTGGATATTCTTCCTTGAATATGTTGAAGGATATTAAGATGGATACGATTAAGCTGGATATGGGATTCCTGCGTAAGACAAGAAACAACGAGCGAAGTATGTCGATTGTCAGTAATGTGATTCATCTGTCAAAACGTTTGGGCATGGAGGTCGTTACCGAGGGTGTGGAGACAAAGGAACAGGTAGATGCATTGACGGATATGGGCTGTGATGTGTTCCAGGGGTATTATTTTGCAAAACCAATGTCCGTGTGGGACTATGAGGATAAGTATATTCCAACGGAAGGGTAGGAGAGACAGGATTGAAGAGTGCGATGTTAGCGATTATGCTGATTGTAATTGTTTTGTTGGCATATCGCATTATTATGATCAATCAAACAGAACGGACACAGGTTGTCAGGGATGTTGTACGGTTGCACATTGCGGCTGCAACGACAATCTTGTTCTATGCTATGACGATTCTGAATATCAATGAGACGTTTGCATTGATATCGTATGGTCTGTATTTTTGGTGTAGTGATTTTGTGCTTTTATTGTTTTTTATATATATTAATGATTTTACACAGGAG
>JBNMIW010000427.1:0-1545 GCA_050873485.1 Lachnospiraceae bacterium
AAGTTACAGGGAGAATAATAATATGAACAATCCAAGAATTAATCGTATGTTAGGTTATATTGCAGTGATGATAGGATGTGTGATATGGTATCGGGGTTTTCATTATCCGACAGCAGCAGATCCTGTGAATGGACATAATCCTTTTTTGATTGTAATTTCTATAATAATTTTGATACTATCATTTATCTGGCTTATTATGAAGGTACGGTGTCCATATTGTCATAAGATGTTATATATAAAATTTCACAATTTGGATGTATGTCCGCATTGTGGAAAGAAGATTAATAGAAAAGAGGAAGAATCATGATACATACAGTAGCAGTTTTAGGTGCAGGTGCGGTTGGTTCTTATGTGATCTGGGGACTTTCTGCATTAGATAATGTTGAGTTAGGTGTAATTGCAGAGGGAGAACGGGCGCAGCGTTTGAAGAAGGATGGCTGCAAGATCAATGATCACATTTACCGCCCGCAGGTATGGTCTCCAGAGGAGGCAACCAAGGTAGATCTGTTGGTCGTGTCGCTCAAATATACAGCACTGCCGGGGGCAATGGAGACAATTAAGAAAGCGGTCGGGCCGGATACAACGGTTATGAGCCTGATGAATGGCGTGGATAGTGAGGAGCTGATCGCAAAGCAGGTTGGAGAAGAACATATGGTGTATTCTCTGATCAAGGTAGCATCTCACAAAGAAGGAGATGGATTCTATTTTGATCCGGAGACAACAATTGGAATTGTATTTGGAGAATTACAGGCTCCGTATGATAGTGAGAGAATACAGGCAATCGAGGAGCTTTTTGCCGGTACAGGGATACATTTCCGGGTGACGGAACATATCTTAGAGGAGATATGGAGCAAGTTCCGGCTAAATGTATGCAATAATCTGCCGCAGGCAATCTTAGGTGCAGGTGTTGGATGCTACAGAGATAGTGAGCATATGAAGACGATCAGCGAGCAATTGGGACAGGAACTGGAGGCAATTGCTCTGGCAAAAGGAATTGATATGAGCAAGGCAGATTCTTCTTCCGCAAAAGGAAGTGCAGTACCGCCGAGCGCACGTTATTCTACATTGCAGGATCTTGATGCTAAGAGACAAACCGAGATCGAGATGTTTTCCGGTGCATTGATGCGGATGGGAGAGGAGTTAGGAATTCCGACACCGTATAATGAGTACACATATCATATGATCAAGGCATTCGAGGAGAAAAATTCCGGCAAATTTGATTATGAAGGACAACAGGGAGAACTTACCTGTTCAAGATAAAGGAAGAGGAATATGGAATTAAGGGTGTTACGTTATTTTCTGACAGTGGCGAAAGAACAGAGTTTTACCAAAGCGGCAGAACAATTACATATTACACAGCCAACACTTTCCAGACAGCTTGCTGCATTTGAAGAGGAGTTGGGAACCACGTTGTTTATCCGGAAAGGAAAGAACATTACGCTTACCGAGGAAGGAATCCTGCTTAAGAGAAGAGCGTTAGAGATATTGGATTTGGAAGAGCGTACATTAGAAGAATTGAAGCGGGCAGATGAACTGATTGAAGGA
>JBNMIW010000428.1:0-1539 GCA_050873485.1 Lachnospiraceae bacterium
ACATCTTTGCAACATTTCTTGTAATTCCACTTGCACTAAAATATGCGACTAATTTCTTACTCATTTTTTGTCCTCCTTACTATAACAACCACTTAAAAAGGTGTAGGATTTTTTCCTACACCTTGATTATAATTTTCGTGTTCTATTATGTCTAATACTTACATTGAATGTTTTATTATGCCTGAAAAGCATTGATTTCCTCAATGAATTTGAGGACAGCTTGTGAGTACGGAATGTTCCTGCGCCATGCAATCACAGTGCCTGCCTTAATCTCCGGATACAACTTTTTCTGCACAAGCAGATCGGATCGCCAGTATCTACCAGCACCCTCGATGGAGATTGGATAACCAAGTCCCTGCATTGCCATGATTCCTGCATTTGTACCGAGATTGCTTGTAAATGCAATATTTAACTTCGCAAAATCTTTACCAAACCAGTTTGCAAGCTCACTTTGTACGCCCGATCGTTCCGGCAATATCAGTGGCAGCGGTAGTAAATCTTCTTTCGTAATATACGATTTTTTCGCCAGCGGATCGTCCGGTCGCATTCCAACAACCCAGTGGTCGCTCTCCGGGAAACGGATGTAATCCAGTCCTTCCAGATTCACCGGTTCCATGTAAAGCCCGATGTCTACCAGACCTTTGTTCATCATCTCGTAGATTGTATCCGCCGTCCCGGTATGCAATCGGATTTGAACCATCGGATATTTCGACCGGTACCGCTC
The DNA here is from genome assembly GCA_050873485.1 of Lachnospiraceae bacterium. Classification (GTDB taxonomy): domain Bacteria; phylum Bacillota; class Clostridia; order Lachnospirales; family Lachnospiraceae; genus CAG-590. Next base: position 725 of record JBNMIW010000428.1, read on the forward strand.
ACAAATCTCCGCCAATATCTCCACTGCCGCAAACTCGCCACATCCAATTGTGATCGTTCCATCGACGACCTGACTTTCCTTGAATTCCTCCCGGATCTTATCTTCGAGATCGATGATTTCAAGTGCACGCCGCTTGAGTAGGATTCCCTCGTCGGTCAGCGTAACATTCCGTCCGCCACGATTGAACAGCGCGGTTCCAAGCTCTTCCTCCAATGCCGCAAGCTGTCTTGACAGCGTTGGCTGTGTAATATGTAATTGCTCCGCCGCTTTCGTGAAGCTCTGCTCCTTTGCCACGGTCAGAAAATAGCGTAATACCCGAAGCTCCATCTGCGTTTCTTCTCCTTGCTATACAATGAAATAATGTTATTCCATACCCTAAACTGTCATTAGAATAACATGCTTGTGTTTTCTAGTATAGCACAGCAAACGTACTATTGTCTAAAACAAATAAATGCCTCACAATTACTGATTATTCAAGAATTTCTTTTTGATTTATGAACCGGCAATTCGTCATACATTGCTCTAAAAAGCCCAGCCAGATATTCTTTACTGTCAACATCTTCTACTAACAACATCTCTTTTGCGCCATTATATGGTAATTCGTAAGTCACAGTTGCCAAATAAGAACCTGCAGATTTTGTCGGTTTCACAAGTAACCTGTCATCATATATGCCTCCAGCAATCCTGCCCCGATAATATATAATATATTCTCCCATCATTGCACGATAATTGATTTCTTCTAAATCAGATAACTGCCCTAATATAAATTGTAAATATTCTTTGCTAGAAGCCATGTTTTCGTCCTTTCAAATACC
>JBNMIW010000429.1:0-1534 GCA_050873485.1 Lachnospiraceae bacterium
CCCATACCCAGTTATCTGCTACGGATTATGTTTACGAAATCTAAAGAAAAGGAAACAAAACTATGGTACTCGCATGTCAGAATATCTCAAAGGCATATGGTGTAACAGAGATACTCAACCATATCAATTTTCATATAGAAGCAAAAGAGAAACTTGCCATCGTTGGAATCAACGGCGCTGGCAAGTCTACTTTACTTAAGATTATTATGAACGAAGAAGAAGCCGATGAAGGACAGGTTGTCATCGGAAAAGACATTACCGTCGGTTATCTGGCCCAACACCAGAATTCTTATTATGACAAGACCATTTACGAAGAACTGTTAAGCGTCAAACAGGATGTCATTGATCTGCAGGAACAGATCCGGCAATTAGAACAGGACATGAAACATTTAGAAGGTGCTGAATTAGAGGATGCACTCGAACGATATACCCGGATGAATCATACCTTTGAAATGCAGGACGGATATGCTTTCGAAAGTCAGATTACCGGAATTCTCAAAGGTTTAGGCTTCGAAGAATCTGAGTTTAACCGTCCGGTCAGTGAACTATCCGGAGGACAAAAGACCAGAGTCTCACTCGGTCGTCTTCTATTATCACGTCCGGATATCATTTTGTTGGACGAACCTACCAACCACTTAGACCTTAACAGCATTGCCTGGTTAGAGGGATATCTGCGAGGATATGACGGTGCTGTTATCATCGTATCCCATGACCGTTATTTCTTAGATAAGATTGTTACAAAAGTGGTCGAAATAGAGAACACTCAAGCAACGATCTACCACGGCAATTACAGTTATTATGCCCAAAAACGGGAAGAAGTCCGTCTATCCAAATACCGGGCTTATATGAATCAACAGGCAGAGATCAAACATCAGGAAGAAGTCATTGCCAAATTGAAACAATTTAACCGCGAGAAATCTATCAAACGGGCAGAAAGTCGCGAAAAAATGTTAGACAAGATGGAACGATTGGAAAAACCACAGGAAATCCATGACGAGATGCGGCTGACACTGACTCCCGATGTGGAAAGCGGCAATGATGTATTGCTTGTCGAAGGTCTTTCCAAATCGTTTGATGGCAAAACGATCTTTTCCAATGTGAATATAGACATCAAGCGAGGAGAACGAGTAGCCTTGATCGGTAATAACGGAACCGGCAAGACCACCATTTTGAAGATCATCAATCAATTACTCCCTAAGGATTCCGGTAAAATTGCATTAGGTGCACAGGTACACATCGGTTATTATGATCAGGAACATCAGGTATTGCATGCAGAAAAAACGATTTTTGATGAGTTACAGGATGCATATCCGCAAATGAATAATACAAGGGTGCGTAATGTGTTAGCCGCCTTTTTATTTACCGGCGAAGATGTATTTAAAAAGATTGCTGATCTAAGCGGTGGCGAACGTGGTCGTGTCAGTCTCGCCAAATTAATGCTTTCCAATGCCAACTTTCTGATTTTGGATGAGCCGACTAACCATTTAGACATTACTTCCAAGGAAATTTTAGAGAACGCACTTAAAAATTACAC
>JBNMIW010000430.1:0-1527 GCA_050873485.1 Lachnospiraceae bacterium
CAATCTCTGAAAAATCTCTCGGTTTATCCAGAGGATCACCCAACCCGCCAAGCATCCTGTCAATAATCGTAAAACCCAGATTGGAAGCCAATTCAATTATAATATTGCCTTTTAACGGTGCAAAATCAACGATTCCAAGCAATACCGGATTGGACAATGCATTTGAAAATTCTGAATAAGTGACCGCTTCCGAATTCATTACGTCTACCTGCACATTCTTTCGTAGATATGCCGGCAGATTACTCGAAACCAATCTACCGAAATTCTCAAATATAATCTCCAGCGTTCTCAAATGTTCTTTTGAGAACTTCGCCGGTCTCGTAAAATCATAGTCTTTTATCTTAACCGCAGATTCCTCGTTAATCTCATCAACATCCAGTTCCCCGGAGCTTAATTGTTTTAACAATGCATCGATCTCATTTTGAGATAACACATCTGCCATACTCTCACCTCCAATAGTAATGTCGTCCTCTCTGTCTGAATCATATATTCAGCCATATCCAGCAACTATTGGGTTGTAAATTTACTAAATGATATATTATATATACATTGTGTTGCATATTTTTTCTGTAAACTGTCTAATATATCCTTTTTGATCTCTTCTTGTACTTTCTGATCTGTTACTTCCTCATATGTGTAATTCTGAATCACATTTCTTGCTTCATCAAATACAGCGCCTCCGGCTTCCTGTAATACAGTATTCAGTGATTCATAATCTTTTGACGATTTGTCCATCTCTAACGTAAGTCCGACCTGCACATAGTGACTGGTTCCGCTTCCATCATCTTTCAAATTAACAACCTGCGCCTCTACATTATAGGTTGCCATATTCTCTAAAGCAACAGTTGGTGTATCTTTACTGCCCTCTAATTCCAGATTCAATACAGATGCGATCTCCGAAATGAGGTTATTTGTCTTCTTTGCAGACGGCATACATACAAATACCAATAAAATATTCAATATTAAATTCACAACACACAATGCTAAAATGATTACTGTGATTAAATTCTTCTTCATATCTGATCTCCCATCTTCTATCTATTGTTCTGACGTTTCCTGAAGCTCTGAATTAAGTTGATTGTATATCTTAATCGTAACTCTTCGATTCTTAGAACGCCCTTCTTCCGAATCATTTGATGCAACCGGACGGCTTTCTCCATATCCGGCAACCTTCAGATTCTGATCCGGAAAATCTGTATTGTCCGTTATGTATTCATACACCTTCGTAGCTCTCGCAGTAGACAAATACCGATTACTCTGATAATTAGAATTATGAATCGGCACATTATCCGTATGTCCCTCTACTTCAACAACACAATCCTGATATCTTTTCAAGATAGAAGTAATCTTTTTCATGAAGTCCGCTGCATCATCGCGAATATCTGCCTGTCCTTCATCAAACAGTAATGCACCGTTCAAATCTAAAGAAACATATTGAGAATTATAATCCAATGATACATTATCTTCAATCTTATAAGATTCCACCTTCTCAGATATCTCATCATACATCTGTGCCGATTGTTTTTC
>JBNMIW010000431.1:0-1525 GCA_050873485.1 Lachnospiraceae bacterium
AGTATGAGCAGCCATAACAACCTTTGTCTTATCAGACAAAGCAGCTTCCAGCTGTGTAACATCCATATTGTATTGTGGAATTGTAACATCAATAAATACCGGTACAACACCATATTGGATAGCAGGTGTAACAGTCGTCGGGAATCCTGCAGCAACTGTAATCATCTCATCTCCCGGACGCACCTGTCTCTCTCCAAGGAGCGGAGATGTAAGTGCCATAAGTGCAAGAAGATTTGCAGAAGATCCTGAATTCACAAGGGAACAATACTTTACTCCAAGATAATCTCCTAATGCCTTCTCAAACTCATGGGTATATCTTCCTGTTGTAAGCCAGAACTCCAATGCAGAGTCCACTAGGTTGCACATCTCTTCATGATCATAGACACGTGATGCATATGTGATCCTATCTCCCGGTTCAAATGGTTTCTTTTTATTATGATAAGTATCACAATACTCTGCGACCAAATCTAATATTTCCTTCTTTGCCTGTTCTTCTGTTTTGTTTTCAAACATAACTTTCTCCTATCCTCTAAAAAATTCATTTATTTGCTTATCCATACATATGCTAACGTCTTCGTCTGCAAAGTATGATTTTGACCATTCAACAGTTTTTTCGATTGCCTCTTCTACGCCCCAACGCGGTTTCCATTCAAATGTCCGTTTGATTTTAGAGCAGTCGAGCTTAAGGAAGTTTGCTTCATGCGGTCCCCCATCACTCTTGTTGATCCAGCCTAGTCCCTCTCCCCATTTCTGGCAGAAGAGAGCGACTAGTTGTCCTGTTGTAACACAGTCTTTGTCATCAGGTCCAACATTATAAAATCCTGCATATTTCTTATCTTCATATTGAGCCTTTGCGATTGTAAGATATACCGCTAATGGCTCCAAAACATGCTGGTATGGTCTCGTCGAATGAGGGTTACGCACAATAATATCTTTTTTATCCGCTGCCGCTCTCACACAATCCGGCACGATACGATCATTTGCGAAATCACCACCGCCGATCACATTACCCGCACGCGCCGTAGATACCGCCACCTCCATATCACGATAAAAAGAGTTGATGTAACTATGTGTCACCAACTCTGAACAAGACTTACTGTTGGAATAGGGATCATATCCATCCAATGGTTCATTTTCACGATATCCCCATTCCCATTCTTTCTTTTCATATACTTTATCTGTCGTCACATTAAGAAAGGACTTTACACACGGATGCTGCCGGACACATTCACAGATATTTACTGTGCCCATCACATTCGTCTCATATGTATATACAGGATCTTTATAGGAATCCCTTACGATCGGCTGGGCTGCAAGATGAAATACAATTTCCGGCTGAACTTCGTCAAAAACCCTCATTAGATGCTCTCGATCACGAACATCCCCAATAATTGAATGCATATGTTCCTCCACCCCGCAGATGGAAAAAAGATTCGGATTCGTTGGAGGTTCTAATGAATACCCGGTAACCTCTGCCCCCGCATTTATCAGTATTCTGCAAAGCCATGATCCCTTAAACCCGGTA
>JBNMIW010000432.1:0-1515 GCA_050873485.1 Lachnospiraceae bacterium
GAATTGGACTGTGTATATTTCAAAGTAATCATCGCAATTGCAAGATCGATCTTAGCTTGCTCTGGGATCTCCTTGTTCTCGGTTACCACGTTAGCAAACAACTCGTCATTGATCACAAGCTCATTTCTTCCCTGTTCAAAGGTTACTCCAAATACATCTTTCTGCTCAATTGGAGCCGGAACATAATCCGGATCAATCTCGATAATGCAGTAATTTCCCTTCTTCTTTGCTTTCAGTATCTCTAATGCTTCCGGCTCATATCCCGGAGCGATCACACCATCGGAAACCTCACGCTTGATCAATTTTGCTGTGGATACATCACACACGTCAGACAATGAAATGAAATCACCAAAAGAAGACATTCTGTCTGCGCCTCTTGCTCTGGCATAAGCATTCGCAAGTGGAGATAACTCTCCCATATCATCTACCCAGTAGATCTTTCTCTCTACCTCAGTAAGCGGAAGTCCAACTGCCGCACCTGCCGGAGATACATGTTTGAAAGATGTTGCAGCAGGAAGACCGGTTGCCTTCTTCAATTCCTTTACTAACTGCCAGCCGTTAAATGCATCTAATAAATTGATATAACCCGGCTTACCACAAAGAATCTTGATCGGTAAGTCTGCACCATTTTTCATAAATACTCTGGATGGCTTCTGGTTTGGGTTACAGCCGTATTTTAACTGGATCTCGTTCATAGTTCTATTTCCTCCTTAATATTCCGTTCTTTTTGTATATCTTTTGGCTATTTTCAATATCTATTGTTATATTCCATACTTACTTGTTCTTATTAATGATCTTCGTCTCATATGTTCCGTCTGCGATGTTAATGTAACGGATGAAAAGCGATACCTTGTTATCTTCATTTAAGTTATTCCATACAAGATCTGCGAACTCGTTCATATCGTTCGGAATATCAATCAAAGTTGGTTCACCCTCAAAACTTGGCAACGGATTGCCATCCCCCATGTAAGTGTGAATGAAATGTCCTTCTCCATTTACTGGATTCTCGTAAGCAAATGTATAACGGTTACATGCATCCGGATTGCCGTTATTGCTCTTAAGGATTGACATTGCATAATTAAATGCACCCTTATCAAAATGAAGAATACCTGAAATTCTAGGTGTGTAGTTTGGTGCATCCGGCTCAAATTCTCTTGTACGAAGTGCCTGCTCAAATGTGTACTGCTTATCCATCAGATCATAGATTGTATCTGTCTGATCGCCATTTGTAACGATTGTCTTATTTCCAAGTACACGAACCGGTGCATAGATGATAAGGCTTGGATCTTCCAACTTAGAAGGATCAAATGCCTGTGTACGAATTCCCTCACCATCTTCAACGAAGATACGGTTACGGCTGTTCTCGCTTCTACCCATGATAAAATAAGCAATTGCTGCATGTGTTCCGTCCGGTGTCTTACCGATTACAATTCCTCTTCCCGGATAGGATGTTACACTTAATTCTGCTGCTAATGACTGTTGTTTCATAACTACCTCCTTATGCTAGATCAAATC
>JBNMIW010000433.1:0-1515 GCA_050873485.1 Lachnospiraceae bacterium
ACTTATGAAGGAGGCAAAGGTTTTAGAGAAGCAAAAGACGGTAGCAAAAGAACTAAAACTATTTCGAAATGCATATGCGGATTTTCAACGGAAATTTAAACCCGAAGTAAGAAATATGAATCCGGTTTACATCAAAATTGAGGATGCGATATACACCAAAGAGATGGAATTAGAGCAATTAGAAGCCCGTAAGAAGGAGATTGATGAGATGAAAGAAAAGGCGGATTCAGCGACAATCGTTGTGCTGGGAGCACTATATGATGGTGTGTCTGTTGAGCTAAATGGGGCTTCTTGGAATTCTAAGAGAGTGGATCGAGTCACCCTTAAGAAAAAAGGTAACCATATTAATTTATTTCGGAATAACTCATGGAGTTGAAAGGTGTGTATTGTATGAAGAAGATACTTGTAGTAGATGATGTAGAGATTAATAGAGAGATCCTTAGGGAGATCCTTCAGGATGAATATGACATTGTAGAGGCGGACAATGGAAAAAGAGCCCTGGAGATCGTCGAGCAACAAAAAGATGAGCTGATTGCCATTTTATTAGATCTGGTTATGCCGGAGATGGATGGATTTCAAACACTTGAAGAATTAAAAAAGAAAAAAATTGTTGAGAGGATACCGGTTCTGGTTATTACAGGAGATCATGACGTTAATGTAGAAAAACGTTGCTTTGATCTTGGAAGCTGTGATTTTATTCCCAAACCATTTAATAATCAGATTATCACACGTAGAGTTCGGAATATGGCGGAATTCTTTGAGAATAAGTTACAACTGGAGAAGAAAGTAGAAGAACAGACAGCCGTTTTGCGAAAAGCTTTTTATACATTGCAGGTTCAGGCAGATCGCTTGAAAAAACGGAATCAGGATATTATTGATATGCTTGGTACAGTCGTAGAATATCGTAATCTGGAGAGTGGGGAACATATTCAACGTGTTAAAGATTATACGAGGATACTTGCAGAATGCGCAATGACAGAATTTCCGGAATATGAACTGACACCGGATAAGATTGATACGATAGTAGCGGCAAGTGCGTTGCATGATGTTGGTAAGATTACGATTCCGGATAAGATTTTATTGAAACCGGGACGATTAACCAAGGAGGAATTTGAATATATGAAATCACATACCATTCGTGGATGTGAGATATTGGATTCCATCGAAAATGATTGGGAACCGGAATCAAAGAAAGCAAGTTATGATATTTGTCGTCATCATCATGAACGATATGATGGAAAGGGATATCCGGATGGATTGGCGGGAGAAGATATTCCGCTATCGGCACAGTTGGTATCTGTGGCGGATGTATATGATGCGTTGGTAAATGAACGATGCTACAAAGATGCGTATTCATCACAGGAAGCATATCATATGATTATCAATGGGGAATGTGGTGTATTTTCGCCTAAATTAATGGAAGCATTCCGAAAAGTAAGAAGACAATTTGAAGAATTGGCTAACAAATAATAGAAAGTAATAAGAAAGGAAACAAAGAAGGATGACAGTTAATGA
>JBNMIW010000434.1:0-1512 GCA_050873485.1 Lachnospiraceae bacterium
AGGATCTTATGGTCTATGCACACGATCACGGAATCTTAGCAGAAGATACCATTACAATGAAAGATCTGTTCGACACAAAGATCATGGGATTATTAACACCCCCTCCTTCTGTCGTGCGTAAGACATTTGCGGACAAATACGCTATATCTCCAAAGGAAGCAACCGATTATTATTATCAGTTCAGCAAAGCAACCAATTATATCCGCACCGACCGTATTGCAAAAGATGAGAAATGGGTAACAGATACCGAATTCGGCCCAATCGATATTACAATCAACCTCTCAAAACCGGAAAAAGATCCCCGTGATATTGCTAAGGCTGGTCAGGCAAAGAAATCCGGTTATCCAAGTTGCCTTCTGTGTAAGGAAAATGAAGGATATGCCGGCCATTTCTCACATCCTGCAAGACAGAACCACCGTATTATTCCATTGACACTTTGTGGCGAATCTTATTATTTGCAGTATTCTCCGTATGTGTACTACAATGAGCACTGCATTATCTTCAACGAACAACATATTCCAATGAAGATCAACAAGTCTGCTTTTGCAAAATTATTAGACTTTGTACGGTTATTTCCACACTATACAGCCGGTTCAAATGCAGATCTGCCAATCGTTGGCGGCTCCATTTTAAGCCACGATCATTTTCAGGGTGGCGGCTATGTATTTGCGATGGCAAAGGCTCCTTACGAAACAGAATTCACATTACCGGACTACCCGGACGTACATGCCGGAACCGTAAAATGGCCAATGTCTGTAATCCGTTTACAGGGTAAAAACACAGACTCCATTGTTGCTGCTGCCGACCACATTTTATCTGCCTGGAGAAGTTATACTGACGAAGCAGCCTATATATATAGTGAAACGGACGGCACACCTCACAACACGATCACTCCGATTGCGAGAATGCATGAAGATCTGTTCGAGCTTGATCTGGTTCTCCGCAATAACATTACAACCGAAGAATGTCCAATGGGTCTCTATCATCCACATTCTGAATATCATCATATCAAGAAAGAAAACATCGGACTGATCGAAGTAATGGGACTTGCTGTTCTTCCTGCCCGTCTCAAGAAAGAAATGGCAGTTTTAGAGCAGGCAATCTTACAACACCAAGATCTTCGCGCTGACGAAACCATCGCTGCCCATGCCGACTGGGCGGAGAGCTGGATTCCGAACTACGAGATTACCGCGGATAATATCCACTCCATTGTGCAAAAAGAAATCGGAGTCGTATTTACGCATGTACTCGAAGATGCCGGAGTATACAAACGCACGCCGGAAGGTCATGCAGCATTCCAACGTTTCATCATCACATTATAACCCTTGCACAGCGTGAGTAAGACGGATGATATGTGAGGGCACATGCGAAAGAATATGAATCGGCCATGTAGGTTTGCCTTTATGGTACGCAGGCACGCTTGCGCTATGCTTCATACGCAACGGTGCTAGGTTCGTAAGAACCTCACCAAGCACCGGCGTAATCAGAATGCCTTGCTTAACCATATAAGAC